>NZ_JAYRVJ010000014.1:0-4271 GCF_041918635.1 Promineifilum sp. (SeqCode) | reverse complement strand
CGACGGCCGCGCCCTGACTATCTGGCGCGACGAGAGCCGCACCGTCGCTGACCTGGCCCAGTTCAGCCGCGCCGACGCCGAGCGCTGGCCCGCCTTCCGCCGCCAGGTGGAGCGCATCACCGGCTTGCTGCGCGGCATGCTGCTGCTGGCCCCGCCTGACCTGGCCGGGTTGCGCGGCGGCGACGTGATGGGCTGGGGGCCGCTGGCATTGCGGCTCAAGCGGCTGGGCGGCGACGACATGATGGAGCTATTCCGCGTCCTGCCCATGGCCGCGCAGGCCTACCTGGACGAGTGGTTCGAGAGCGACGCGCTGAAGGGCGCGCTCGGCGGCTCGGCCGTCGTTGGAGCCACCCTCGGCCCGCGCAGCGCCGGAACCAACCTGACCTTCCTCTACCAGAACCTCGGCGGGCTGCTGGCCCGCCGGACGGTCGTTGGCGGCATGGGCCGGCTCTCGGACGCGCTGGCGCGGGCGGCCGAGGCCAACGGCGCGACGGTGCGCACCGGGGCCGGCGTCCGCTCGCTGCTCATCGAGGGGGACGAGGAACCGGTAGCCGCCGGCGTCGTGCTGGACACGGGTGAGACGGTGCGCGCCGGCGTCGTTCTCTCCAGCGCCGATCCGCGCCGCACGCTCTTCGACCTGGCCGGCCCGCAACACCTGGAGCCGGAGACGATGCGCCACGTCCGCAACATCATTTTCCGCGGCAGCGTGGCCCGGCTCAATCTGGCCCTGGATGGGCTGCCCGCGTTTGCCGGCGCGACCGGCCCGGAACAACTGACCGGCCGCATCCGCGTCAGCCCCAGCCTCGACTACCTGGAGCGGGCCTACGACGCGGCCAAATACGGCCGCCTCTCCGAGCGCCCCTACCTGGAGATGACCATCCCGACGTTGCAAGACCCGGCGCTGGCCCCGGCCGGCGGGCATATTCTGACTATCACGGCCCAATACGCCCCCTACGCCCTGCGCGAGGGCACGTGGGCCGAAGGCCAGGAAGTGCTTATCGAACGGGTGCTGGACGTGCTGGAAGGGGTCGCTCCCGGCGCGCGGAGCCACATCCGCCACTGCCAGGTCATCACCCCGCTGGATTATGAGCGCGATTACGGATTGACCGAGGGCAGCATCCACCACGGCCAGATGGGATTGGAGCAGATGCTCGTCATGCGCCCCATCCCCGGCTGGAGCCGCTACGAGACGCCCATCCGCAACCTGTACCTGTGCGGCGCGGGCGCGCATCCCGGCGGCGGCGTCACCGGCGCTCCAGGTTACAACGCGGCGCGGGCCGTGTTGGGTCGACCGTAGGGGCGGGTTTGAAACCCGCCCCTACAACGGGTTAACGAACGACGAGAATCGCCCGCTCCACGTCGAGCACCAACTCGTGCGCCAGGTCATCGAGCAGGAAGCGCGGCAGCCCCTCGTCCCGGTGCGCGCCGATGACCACCAGGTCATAGGCGTCGGAGCGCGCCTCGTCGGCGATCTCGTCCAGGACGAGACCATGCCGCACCTTGGCCCGCGTCCGCAGGTTGATCTGGGCCAGGTAGCTCACGTCCTGTTCCAGGATACTCCCCTCGGGTGTATTGGCCTGCATCAACTCCTCGGCTGTCGCGTACAGGTCTGCGCCCCGAACGCCCGGCGCGGCGCTGATCTGGGACATGACGTGCAGCACCGTCACGTCCGTGGCCTGAGCCAGGATGCGCGGCAGCCGTTCGCGGAACAGCTGCATGAGCGTGGGGGATTGCGCGCCGCTGTCGCAGATGAGGATGCGCCGCAGCGGGCGCGCCTCCCGCTTGGCGATGAGCACGGGCAGCGTCGTGCGGGCCACCACCTTCTGGGTCACCAGCCCGCGGATGCGCGTCAGCAGCGGGCGCGACTGGCGCTGACCCATCATGATCAGGTCATAGCGGCCCGTTTCCCCCTCGCGCACGATCTCCTCCCACGGCTGGCCGACGCGCGTCAGGTAGTCCACCTTCTCGAAGACCGGCGCGAGCAGGCCGGCGGCGTGGGCCAAGACCTGCTCCGCCTCGCGCTGCTCGTCAGCGTTCTTGACGACCGTCAGCACCGTCGGCGTCAGCGACACGGACTCCGCCAGCAGTATCAGTTGTCGTATTCCAATCTCCGTTTGTCCTGGGCCTCCAGTGGCGAACAAGACGCGCATGACCAAGCTCCTCTATAAGAAATTAGGAATTAGGAATTAGGAATTAGGAATCTGAAATCGCTATCTTCTGGAGCGATATTCATAATCCATAAGTCGTAATTCATAATTGCCTAGATGAATACCAGGATGAGCGGAATGATAAAGATCGCGATCATGAACAGCGCCAGGTTGGCGTTCTTCAGCGTTACCCAATGGACGAAACGCAGGGCGGAGCGCTCATAGGGCCGGAAGATCAAGAGCATGATGAGCGCGGCGGTGATGCCCACGCCCAGCATCTCGGCCAGCACGACCGACACGGCCGCGTGGTTGTTCAGCAACACCGCCGCCAGCAGCGTATCGATAAACGTCGTAATGTTGGCCCCCATGATGTAGGGGATGACGTTCTCGCGCCGGATGAAGCCGCGATGGCTCAGCGGAACCAGGATACTGAGCGAGACGCTGACCGACATCGAGACCAGCGTCACCGCCGACCCGAGCAGAAACATGATGATCGGGTTGTAGACCAGCCGCGAGACGCGCCCGACCTGGCTTTCCTTAATCGTCATCTCCGGCAGACAGCGGTCGAACAGGTTGAACGTCAGCAGGATGACGCCCAACCCCACCAGGAACAGCGCCCACTCCGGCAAGAAGCTCTTGAACCAGCCGGCGACGGGGTCGAAGATGAGGTCGGTGATGGAGAGGAGCGCCGCGCCCTGGCCGAAGCTGAACCGATCCAGCCAGCCCGACAGCAGCAGCAGCGTGCCGATGATGACCGAGCCCACCTGCAACGTGCCGGTGACGGTGAATGACAGCAGGCCCATGCTCAGGCTGGTGGAGCGGTTGCGCCCGCGCAGCACGTAGATGAAGCCGATGAACAGGATGATAAAGCTCGCGCCCATGCGGCTGCCGATGATCATCGTGAACGTCTGCACCGGCGTGATGATGCCGGCGTCCAGGAATGTCAGCGCCGACGCGGCCACGGGCGAGCCGCTCATCACGGCATAGGCGAACAGCCAGCCAAAACCCATCGTGTTGGCCGGGTTGTCGAGCGAGAAGCGGTCTTCGACCACGGGGGCCAGGCCGCGCGCGCCGTCTTTCATCAAGGTCAGCGCCAGAATGAAAAGGAACAGGCTGATGATGAACAGGCTAATCTTGAACCAGGAAATACGCCGCCAGATGGGTCGGTGGACGTCGGCCACGGCTGCCTCACCCTCTCGCGCAGGCACGGCAAACTCCGGCGAGCCGGCGATCATGTCGCCGTCGTGGGATTCGTTGGTCATAAGGGGAAATCCTTCAAGGGATCAGTCGTATCAGTGACAACCTGCTTAGCGTACCGCCATGATCTTACGTTGTGCCTGACGACCTCCCCGCTTCCGAGGACGAGGAGTGGGCAGCATAATACCACAGGTAGCGGAAATGGCACGCGGAAGAAGAATGGGACGCTGATAACGCTGATCAGGCCGATTTTCCCTGACAAGAAGAAGTGACGTTATTTTATCAGCGGGAGTCAGCGTAATCTGCGTTATCAGCGTCCCATTTCTTAAGGAGTCTGGGTGAGGAAGGGCTGGCCCTCGTCGTGGCAGATGAGCTGGATGGCGTTGCGGCCGGACATGGCCGCCACGGGCACGCTGCCGCCCGGCTCCACCCACTGCCCGGCCATGTAGAAGTGGCCCAGACCGGGCAGCGATTTGGACATACCCTGAATCATCAGCCGCATCGTGCCCTTGGTCAGCAGCCAGCCGCAGGTGGAGCCGAGCCAGTTGCCCGTGAAACGCTCGTAACTCATGGGCGTGGCTACGTCCTTGATCTCGATGTCGGCCGCGAAGCCGGGGTAGACCCGCTCCAGGAACTCGATCATCTGGTCGGCTACCTGGCTCTGCTCGGTGTCGTAGAGCTTACGGGCGTAGATGCGCTGCCAGTAACCGTAGCTGCCCTTCAGCATGATCACCACCGACGACTTGCCGGCCGGGGCCAGGCTGGGGTCGAAGCAGTAGTGCTTCACGCCGATGTCGCGCACCTCGATGCCGCCGGTGGTCAGCGGCTCGTCGAGCAGGTAGTTGGCCCAGTGCGGTTCGGCCGACAGGTCGCGCCGCACGCCGAACGACACCTGCACCATGGCGTGGATGGGCATGTGGCCGTCGT
>NZ_JAYRVJ010000013.1:0-3460 GCF_041918635.1 Promineifilum sp. (SeqCode) | reverse complement strand
CATGTCGATGAGCGGGATGGCTGCGGAGTCAGTACAGACTGGATGAGTGTTGTTCATGGTTTGCCCAGAGGAGTCATCCGCAGATTGGGCAGATTAAGAAAAGAAGCTCATGCAAAGGTCGCAAAATACACCAAGAACGCCAAGTTTCCGTCTTTTGCGCTCTTTGCGAGCTTTGCGACCTTGGCGTGAGCCTATTTAATCTGCCGAATCTGCCTAATCTGCGGATAAGTATCTTACAAGGTTCGAATTTCCGGCGAGAGCCCCATCGCCGTCAGGTCGGCCGTCACTTCGGCGCGGTAGACGGGGTTCATGATGATCACCACGTCGGGCCGGTACTCCTTCAGGAACGCCGGCGCTACGATCTCCTGCCCCGTGCCGGCCATGTAGGTGCCGGTCTTGATGGGATTGATGTCCACGGCGTAGGCCACGTCATCGAGCGTCAGGCCCAGCGTGGTCAGGAAAGACACGCCCTTCGACCCGCCGCCCCACAGCACCACCTTCTTGCCCTCGGCCTTCATCCGCGCCAGCTCCCGCCGCCACTCCTCGCGCCTGGCCTTGTAATGCTCGACGAAGTAATCGACCATACGCAGCGCGCCGACCGGGCTTTCCTCGCCGTTCAGCGGCGACATGTTGGGCGCGCCGGCCGCCGGGCGGGCCTCGATCATCAGGTATTGGTCGTCGTAGGCCGTCCACAAGTCCTTCACCTCGAAGCCGGAGCGGCGGAAGAGTCGCGCCAGCGAGCCGCGGGTGAAGTAGGAGCAGTGCTCGTAGTAGATGTCCCAAAAAGCGATGTCGCTCAGCACGTAACGCGCGTTGGGAATCTGGAAGAAGACCACTGTGTCGGGCCGGTCGCCAATGGAGCGGCGGACGGTGGCGATGAACTCGCCCACGTCGGGGATGTGCTCCAGCGTCATCTTGCAGCAGATGAAGTCGGCGTGGTAGTCGGCGTACTTCTCCGAGTAAAAGTCGGGTATGAACGTCAGCCGGTCGGCGGCGGGGCTGGGGTGGCGGCCGGGAACGTAGGCCGGGTCGAAGCCCACGCCGCGGTTGTCGCCCATTTCGGCCAGCATGGTGATGAAGTCGCCCTTGTCACAGCCGATCTCGATGACGTCTTTACCGTGCAGGTCATAGCGGTCGATGAGGTCCTGGGCCAGGGCGCGGTGAAACTTGTTGAACGTGGGCGAGTAGCCCTGCGTCGCCTCGTAGCGAGCGCTGTACTGCGTCAGTTTCTCATCAAACGTGATGTTAGAGATAAAGCCGCACGCCGGGCAGGCCGCCAGGGTGATGTCGCCCGTCTGGAAGTTGAGCGCCTCTTCCTGGGTCATCACCAGCAAAACGCTGTTGACCGGCACGTTGTGGACTTCGTAAAAGGCGATCATGGCGGCCGAGCCGCAGCTGGGACAGGGATGATCAATCGTTCGCATCAATGATCCTCATAAGAATTAAGAAGCATCCGCAGATTTGGCAGATTACGCAGATTATTAAGAGGCGTATCGGCCCAGGATGTATCCAGCTAGTGGGCGCGGCGCAATTTCACGGCGCGCCGCGTCCCATTTAGCTCAAAGGGGGTGGCTCTAGATGGCGCGATGGAGAAAGCACGCCCGGTATCAGGCTAATCTTCACCTAGCTTCAGCACCGCCATGAACGCCTCCTGAGGCACTTCGACGTTGCCGATCATTTTCATGCGCTTCTTACCCTTCTTCTGCTTTTCCAGCAGCTTTTTCTTCCGGGTAATGTCGCCCCCATAGCATTTTGCCAGCACATCCTTGCGTAGCGCCTTAACATTGGCGCGACTGATCACGCGTTTGCTCGTCGCTGCCTGGATGGGGACTTCGTACATCTGGCGTGGGATGAGGTCTTTGAGTTCGGACACGAGGCGCTGGCCCCGGTGGTAGGCGTCGTCGGCGTGGACGATCATCGCCAGGGCGTCCACCGGCTGCTTGGCCACCAGCACTTCCAGCTTGACCAGATCGGAGGCGCGGTAGCCGTCGAATTCATAGTCCATCGAGGCATACCCGCGCGTGCCGCTCTTCAGCTTGTCGTAGAAGTCCACAATCATCTCGGCCAGCGGTAGATAGTAGTGCAGGACGATCCGGCCGGGCGCGGGGTGCTCCTGCTTGATGAACTCGCCCCGCCGCTTGCGGGTCAACTCCATGATCGTCCCGTAGAACTCCTCCGGGGCGAAGATCTGAACGCGCATCCACGGCTCGCGAATCTCGGCAATGGTGCTCTCGTCGGGCAGGTCGGCTGGGCTTTCGATGAAGCGCACCTCGCCCGTGTTCGCCATGACGATCTCGTACTCAACGCTGGGGGCCGTGGCGACCAGGTCGAGGTCGTACTCCCGCTCCAGCCGCTCCTGGATGATCTCCATGTGGAACAGCCCCAGGAAGCCGCAGCGGAAGCCGAAGTTGAGCGCGTTCGAGGTCTCCGGCTCGAAGACCAACGAGGCATCGTTGAGTTGCAGCCGCTCCAGCGCCTCCTTCAGCAAGGGGTAATCCTCGCCCTCGCTGGGGTAAAGCCCGGCGTAGACCATCGGCTTGACCTTCTTGTACCCATGCAGCGGCTCGGCCGCCGGCCGGTCGCGCAGGGTGATGGTGTCGCCAACGCGGCACTCGCGCACCGTCTTCAGGCCGGTGGCGATGTAGCCCACTTCGCCGGCAGCCAGCTCGTCAGTTGGGACCATACCGGGGCTGAAGATGCCGATCTCGATCGGCTCGACCGTCACGTCATTGGACATCATCTTGATCGGCTGCCGGGTGCGCACGGAGCCTTCGAAGACGCGCACGTAGGCGATGACGCCCTTGTAGGTGTCATAGTGCGAGTCAAAGACCAGCGCCCGCAGCGGCGCGTCCAGGTCGCCGCGCGGCGGCGGGATGCGCCGGACGACCGCCTCCAGGACGGCCTCAATGTTGGTCCCCATCTTGGCGCTGATGGGGATGACTTCCTCGGCCGGAAAGCCAGTGACACTCTCGATCTCCTCGGCCACATCTTCGGGCGCGGCAGCGGGCAGGTCGATCTTGTTGACGACCGGCAATAACTCCAGGTCGGCCTCGACGGCCATGTAGAGGTTGGCCAACGTCTGGGCCTCGATGCCCTGCGTGGCGTCCACAACCAGGATGGCCCCCTCGCACCCCTGCAACGCGCGGCTGACCTCGTAGGCGAAATCGACGTGGCCGGGCGTGTCGATCAGGTTCATCTCATACGTCTCGCCATCCTGGGCGCGATAGGCCATGCGCACGGCCGAGGCCTTGATGGTGACCCCCTTCTCGCGCTCGATGTCCATGCTGTCGAGCACCTGCTCCTGCATCTCGCGATCGGAGATAGTCCCGGTCGCTTGCAAAAGCCGGTCGGCCAGGGTGGATTTGCCGTGGTCGATGTGGGCGATAATGCAAAAATTGCGAATCCTGCTTTGATCCATGGGGCAAGTATAGCAGAATGGTAGGAGGATGACGCGCTTTTG
>NZ_JAYRVJ010000012.1:0-3391 GCF_041918635.1 Promineifilum sp. (SeqCode) | reverse complement strand
CTTCTTTCCACGGCTATAGATATACTCAATGCGCCGCTCAACAAACTCTTCTCCACCGCAGTAGTAGCACTTGTTTTGTGTGTCCATCTAGTCGGTTGCCCTCGTCCAGGGATCGAAAAACTTGGGATGTATGATGTATTATATAGAAGCCGTTCTTTCCTGTTATACTCTCCGTCTATGAAACTTGGCATCATCGGCCTGCCCTCCTCAGGCAAGACCACCATCTTCAACGCCCTCACCCTGGGCAACGCCCCCACCGGCCAGAGCATGGGCGGGCGCTTTGACGTGCTGACAGCCGTCGTGGATGTGCGCGACCCCCGCGTGGACGTGCTCAGCCGCATGTTCCAGCCCGAAAAGACGACCTACGCCCGCATCACCTACAGTGACGTGGCCGGCCTCCAGAAGCGCGAGGGGGAAGCCGCCGGCAGCGGCCTCAACCCGCAACTGCTCAACCACCTCTCCGGCCTGGAAGGCTTCGTCCACGTCGTGCGCGCCTTCGAGAACGCCAGCGTGCCCCACCCCGACGGCCGCGTCGATGCCGCCCGCGATCTGGCCGCGCTTGACACGGAGTTCCTGCTCAACGATCTCGGCGTCGTCGAGCGGCGCATCGAGAAAATCCAGGAAGGCTTGAAAAAGGGCGCGTCGAAGGACAAGGCGGCGGCCACGGCCGAGCTGGCCCTGTTCGAGCAAATGAATGAGACGCTGACCGCCGATCGCCCGCTGCGCGTCCTCGACCTGACCGACGAGCAGATCAAGGGGCTGCGCGGCTACGGCCTGCTGACGCTCAAGCCCAAGGTCGTCCTCATCAACACCGGCGACGACCAGGACGCTCCCGCCCTCGCCTACGACTACCCCCACACCATCGTCGCCCCCATCCGCGGCCGGCTGGAGATGGAACTGGCCCAACTGAGCGCCGCCGGCGACGAAGAGACATTGGCGATGTTCATGGAGGAGTATGGCGTCACGGAACTCAGCCTCGACCGCGTCATCCATCTCAGCTACGACCTGATGGGGCTACAATCCTTCTTCACCGTGGGCGAGGACGAGGTGCGCGCCTGGGAAGTGAAGCGCGGGGCCACGGCCGTCGACGCCGCCGGCGTCATCCACACCGATCTGGCCAAGGGCTTCATCCGCGCCGAGGTGGTGCACTACGATGACCTGACCGCCCTCGGCGGCCTGGCCCAGGCCCGCACCGCCGGCAAGCTGCGCCAGGAAGGCAAGACCTATCACGTCCAGGACGGCGACGTCATCAACATCAAATTCAACCTGTAGTCAATTACGAATTATGAATTAGGAATTAGGAATCAAAGATCCCCGTTCTTCGATTCCTAATTCCTAATTCTCTTCGGAACCTCTATGGCCGGGGCGTCGTCTGGTAGGTAGAGGTATCATGTCCATCAGAATCCGTCATCTATTGCCGTTTATTCTATTGCTGGCCCTGGCGTCGCTGAGCGCCTGCGGCGGCGCGGCCGGGCCGGACCTGGTCATCCCCACCGTGGCCGCCACGGCCGACCCGAATCTGCCCACGGTGACCGCGCCCACGGCTGCCGCGCCGACAGCCACGAGCCTGTCCACCTTACCCCCGCCGCCCACCGCCGCGCCCACGGTTACCGCCACGCCGCTACCGCTGCCGTCACCCACGCCCGTGCCGCCCTCGCCCACGGCTGTGCCGCCCACCGCCATACCGCCGACGGCCGTCCCGCCCACGGCGACCCCCGTCGCCAACGTCGAGCCGAGCTACCAGGTCGCCTTCGTGGCCGCCAACGACACGCTCAACGTCCGCCGCCAGCCGGGCGCGGGGTCGCCCCTCGTCGGCCGGCTGGCCGCCAACGCCACGGGCATCCGCGTCGTCGGCCAGGGCCAGGGCGTGCGCGACGGCGGGCTGTGGCTGCCGGTCGAGACCTCCGTCGGCGAGGGCTACGTCAACAGCCGCTACCTGACCGAGTCGATCAGCCGTGAGGCGTTCTGCGCCGATCCGGCGGTGACGACGCTGCTGGCCCAACTGCAAACGGCCATCGCCCAGGAAGACGCGGCGCTGCTCGACGAACTGGTTCACCCGCAGCGCGGGCTGCGCCTGCGCCTGAACTGGTGGAACGAGGAGATCGTCGTGCGCGACCAGGAGGTGGAACGCCTCTTCCGGGAGCGCAACGGCGAGGTCTACAACTGGGGTACGAACGAGGGCAGCGGCGAGCGCATCCGCGGCACGTTCCGCGAGGTGATGCTGCCCTTCTTGCAAAAAGACCTGCTGGCCGCCACCCAGTGGAATTGCGACGCCCTCCAACAGGGGCCAACGGCGGGCATGACCATCCTGCCCGAGGGGTATGAGGCGGTGCACTTCTACAGCGCCCACCGTCCCGCGCCGGCCGACGTGGAGTTCGACTGGGGCACCTGGGCCGTCGGCGTCGAGCGCTGGGAAGGGCGCTACTACGTCAGCTACCTCGTGCACTACCGCTACGAAGTATAGGGGCTAGGGGCCAAGGGCCAGGTTCTAGGGGAAGAGCGCTCTTCCCTGGCCCCTGGCCCCTAGAACCTATCCCCTAAGCACGTGCGTCACCGCCGTCGCTCCCATCCCGCCCAGATTCTGGGCCAGGCCAACGCGCGCCCCGGCCACCTGGCAATCGCCCGCCTGGCCGCGCAACTGCTGGGCCAGCTCCACCAACTGGTAGACGCCCGTCGCGCCCATCGGGTTGCCGCGCGCCTTCAGCCCGCCGAACGTGCTGATGGGCACACGGCCGTCGCGCCGGATGTGGCCGTCACGGGCCAGTTGCCAGCCCTCGCCCCGCGCCGCGAAGCCGCACGCCTCCAGCGACAGCGCGGCCATGATGGTGTAGGAGTCGTGCAGTTCGAACACGTCGATGTCGTCCGGCGTCAGGCCGGCCGCGGCCAGCGCCCGTTGCGCGCTGCGCTCGGCCGCGCTCAGCCACAGCAGGTCGCGCCGGTCGTGCAGCGCCACCGCGTCCGTCGCCAGCGCCGAGGCCGCCACCCGCACCGGCCGGGCCACCCTGTCGGCCGCCCGCTCACTGTCGGTGATGATGATGGCCGCCGCGCCGTCGCCGGCCGGGGCTTCGTCGAACAGGCTGACCGGGTCGGCCACCATCGGCGCGGCGGTGAACGCCTCCGGCTTCAGGCGGTTGCGATACATCGCCCGCGGGTTGGCGGCGGCGTTGGCATGGGCGTTCACGCTAAAGCCGGCAAAATCGGCCAGGGTCACGCCATAATCGTGCAGGTAGCGACGCATCAGCAGCGCCCCCGCCCCGGTCAGCGTCTGGCCGTGGATGGCCTCGTAGTCGGCGTCGAGCGAGGTCGCCAGCGCGGCCAGCACCGGCGCGCCCGTCTCGTCCGTCACCTTCTCCACGCCGACCACCAGCGCCGTCTCCACCAGTCCGCTCCG
>NZ_JAYRVJ010000011.1:0-25487 GCF_041918635.1 Promineifilum sp. (SeqCode) | reverse complement strand
GTCCAGGCGGGCCAGGATGACGCCGTGAACGGAGTCGGGGATGCCCAGACTGACGGTGGACAGGTCGGCCGCCTCGGCCAGCACCCACGCGCCCTCGTCGCGCACCAGGGCGTTGGCCGTGCGCAGCGCGTCGATCATGGCTGGCGACAGCGCCCACTCGCCATCCTCCTGCGCCAACTGGCGCGACTCGCGCAGGGCGTCTACCAGTTCGCGCGTGAAGAAGGGGTTGCCCTGCCCCTTGGCCTCAATCAGCAGTTGGGCCAGCAGCGACGGCCGCCCGCCCAGCAGGTTCGCCACCAGTTGCGACATGCCCCCCGGGCTTAGTTCGCCCAGCCGCACCAGCTGGTGGTGGCGCAAGCTTTGCAGACCGGCCAGCGCCTCTGTCTGCGCATCCGTCTCCGAGGCGGGGCGGGTCAGCACCAGGATCATAACCGGCATGTCGTGCGCCGCCCGGGCCACGGCCTCGAGCAGCGCCCGCGACGTCTCATCCATCCAGTGGACGTTGTCGAACACCAACAGCAAAGGTTGTGAGCGCGACCAGGCCCGTACGATCTCGATGATAAAGCCGAAGAGCGACTCCTGCCGCTGCTTGGGGTCGAAGGCGGCTGTGGTGGGGTTGTCGGGGATGGGCAGGCCGAGCAGATCGCTCAGCAGGGGCACACGCACGCTCCAATCGGGGTTAAGTTGCACCAGCGTCCGCTCCACCAGACCGGCCTGCGCCTCGGGGCCTTGGTCGGCCGCCGCGCCGCCCAGGCCGAACATCTGCCGCCACATGCTCTGCCAGGAGTAGTAGGTCGTCGTCTGGAAGATGCGCTGGCTGGCGCCCACCGCGACCTGGAAGCCGTCGGCGCTGGCATGCTGCTGAAAGACGTCCGCCAGATGGCTCTTGCCGATGCCCGTCGCGCCCTGGATGGTGACGACCTGACCGCGGCCGGCCAGCACCCGATCCAGTAGCCGATTCAGTTGGCCCAGTTCGTGTTCGCGGCCGACTAACGGCAGGTCGAACTGCGAGGTCTGCCACGCCTGGGTCTCTTGCCGGCCGACCAGCTCGGCCACCGGGATGGGTTCCGCGCCGCCCTTGACCGTGATCAGCCCCAAGTGGTGGAACTGGAAACCCCGCGCCTCCTCGGCCACGCGCCGCCGCACGAGCACCTGGCCGGGGTGGGCCTTGCCCATCAGGCGCGCGGCCATGTTGACCTCGTTGCCCATGACCCCGTAGGTATAGCGCGGGCTGCCCATCCCGTCCCGCGCGCCACACTCACCGGCCCACACCCGGCCGCGGCTGATCCCGATCTGCACCTCCTCGATGAAGTGGAGGTCGGCCGGAACCTGGACGAGTTCCAGCGCCGCGGCCACGGCGCGCACGCTGTCGTCGTCGTGGGCCACCGGCGCGCCAAAACTGGCGTAGGCGTAACTGCCCTTGTCGCCCATCGTCAACTGGATGAGATACCCTTCCTGCCGGCCGACCGTCGCCTGCAACCAGCGCACGAAGGCGTCGAGCTTGGCCCCGGCGTCCTCGTCGCCGTCGTAGTCGATGCCGGTGAACTTGAGGAACAGGGCTACCGTCGGGCGCAACTCGGCCAGGAACTTCGCCCCGCTCTGCAAGCGGCGATAGACCGGCGGCAGTGCCCAGCAGCGCGTCTCCGCCTCCGGCAGCGCCTCGGCGCCGAGCGGCGGGAGCGGCGACGGCGCGGGCAGTTCGCGCAGCGCGCCGACGACGGCGAAGCGCTGGCCGCCCGTCTCGCGCCACTCGACGACGGCCACGCTTTCGCCCAGGTTCTCGATTACCTCCGCGCCGGCTACCACCTCGCCCTTCTCGGCCACCTTTTCGGCGCTGGCGACGTGGTCGAGCGTGCGCCCGGCCAATACGTCGATGAGCTGGATGTCGGGGTCGCCGACGACGAAGCGGCGCGCCGGCCCGGCGGTGACAGCGACCTTGATAGCCAGGGTGATAGGCGTGCCGGCCGGGGTCTTGACCGTGGCGAAGGGACGCATGGCGGCCTGCATGGCCAGGGCGCAGGCCATGGCGCGCCGGCCGTCGTCGCCGTCCAGCCAGCAGGTGATGGCGTCGCCGGCGAAACCCATGACGCTGCCACCGTAGCGGTGCAGTTCGGCGATGAGCGCTTCGTAGACGGGGTTGATCTGGTTGAGGACTTCTTCCGCGCCGCGCTGCACGCCCAACTCCTGGGCCAGCGCGGCTGTCAGCGGGGTGAAGCCGGAGATGTCGGCGAAGAGGACGGCCCCGGCCACGCGGTCGGGTAGCGCGCGGCCACCGGCCAGGGCCATCCGCCGATCTTCGGGAATGAACGCGAGGAGCGAGTCCATAGTGCCTTGTTGTTATGAGCGCGCGACGATCCCAAATAGGGCCGCCGGCGGGTTCATAGTATAGGCACGAACGCGCTCGTTCGCAACGGGATACCCGAGATCAGATGGGAATAATCATGCTTTTCTAGCGTGCGTCTTCAGGCAGCGGTCTCCATCGGCATGACCAGCCACAGAATCAAGTAAAGCAGGCCGCCGCTGAGGCCAAAGATGAACAGCAACACGAAGATCAACCGCACCAGGGTCGGGTCAAGTTCCAGGTATCTCGCCAGTCCGGTGCAAACACCGGCGATCATGCGACCTTCTTCCACCCGCACCAGTTTCTTCTCGTTCATGGTTCACTCCTATTGAGAACGGTCGGGGAACGAACGTCCCCTCGTTTACCAACTTAGTATACTGCCCACTACGCGACACGGCACGGCCAGGTTGCGGCGTGGCCGGCTTCGGCTGCGCAACGAACCGCCGCCGGTCGTGTTCTTATACACAGTAGCACAGCCTGACGGGCTGTGCTACAATCCCCGGCTGTCGTCCACTTGGTTTATCGGGGTCTGGCGCTGGCCCGAGTGGTCCGGCGCAATGGGTGGACAGCGAAATGAAAGAGACGGAAACAGCCGCGCCTCGCGGCATAGTAGCAGTTAAGGCAAGAGGTAGAAGGAGAGGCAGTCAATGAATGACACTGAAGAAAGAGTTCGCGCGATCATCGTCGAGCTGTTGGGCGTGGACGAAGAGCAGGTAGTGACCGAAGCGCGCTTTCGTGAAGACCTGGAAGCGGACTCGCTCGACCTGGTGGAACTGATCATGGCCTTCGAAGAGGCGTTTAAGGGAGACATCTCGGACGAAGAAGCCCAGAAGATCACGACTGTTGGCGAAGCTGTCAATTACATCAACAGCCGCATGCGGGTTTGATGCACAGCGGCCCGCTGTTTCACCTATAGGCTTGGATACGGGCGGTTGCCGCGAGGCAGCCGCCCGTTTTGCTATCCCCACTAAGCCGCCGCGTTGCGGCGGAACGTCTTCATCAGGCAGACGGCGGCCACGAGCACTCCCCCCAGCGCATTGATCCACACCCCCGGCCCGACGCCCACCGGCTGGCGCAGGGCATTTTCCACGACCGGCCGGACGGCGACGTATTGCCACAGCGGCAAAAGCGCCCCGGCCAGCGCCACGACCGCCATCACCGGCCAGGGCCAGCGCGCCCCCGGCCCGCGCCCTACGAACCCGCTCAGCGCGGCGACCAGCGCTGTCAGTCCCACTCCCATCAAGCGAGCCAGCCACTCGCCGCGCGGCTCGCCCAGGATGGATGCGACAGCCGGAAAGGCCAACAGGGCCACGGCTACCGCCAGCCCGCGCGCCGCCCAGGCGCGCCAGCCGGCGGGCCACGTCGCTGTCCACAGCGCGATCAGCAGCCCCAGGGCAATGGGCGGCAGGTAGAAGAGGTCGCGCGTCCGCCCAACGCCCAGGAACTTGATCCACTCGCCCATCTCCACGCCGATGAGCCGCAATCCGGCTGACGGCCCCGGCAGCCAGACCAGGAAGTAACCCACGAAGATGGCCGTCAGACCCAGGACGAGAAGCGTCGCCGTCCGGCGGGGCGTCAGGGCGGCCGTCATGGCTCGCGCCGGGCCCCCGGCGGCGCTTGCTCCTGGCGGCGGCGCTCCAGGCGCAACGCCTGGCGGATGGCGCCTTCCTCGTAGAGCCGGCGCTCCTCGTCCGTCTCGCAGATGAGGGGCGGCACCGCGGTCGGACGGCCCCGCTCGTCCAGAGCGACGTAGACGAAGAAGGCGGTGTTGGTGTGGGTCACTGTGCCGGTGAGCAGGTTCTCGGCCGTCACCAGCAGCCGCGTCTCCAGCGACGAGCGCCCCGTCCAGGTCACTTCGGCTTGCACCGTCAGCAGGTTGCCGATCTGCACCGCCGAATGGAAGCTCATCGAGTCCACCGATACGGTGACGACCGGCCGGCGGGCGTGCTTGATGGCGGCGAAGGCCCCTGCCTCGTCACAGAGCTTCATGATGACGCCGCCGTGGACGTTGCCCTGAATGTTGGCCTCGGTTACGCCCATCGGCTGGGTGAATGTCATGCGCGATTCGCTAACTCGTCGTCCTTCCATTTTGTGCTTCCACGGTCTCCAGGGCCAGGGTCATGAGAAATAGCCGGTCGGCCTCGTCCAGGTCGGCCGTCAGCAACAGGTCGGGCCGCCGCTGCCACGTCCGGCGCAGCGCCTCCTCGCGCCGCCAGCGCGCGATCCGGCCGGCGTGGCCGCTGCGCAGCACCTCCGGCACAGCCCACTCGCGGAAACGCTCGGGGCGGGTGTAATGCGGCCCCTCCAGCAGGCCGGTGGCGAAGCTGTCGCGGGCCGCGGCGTGTTCGTCGCCCAGCACGCCGGGCACGTGGCGGGCCAGGGCGTCGATGACCACCAGCGCCGCCAGTTCGCCGCCGGTCAGCACGAAGTCGCCGATGGACAGCTCCTCGTCCACCAGATGGGCGCGCACGCGCTCATCCACGCCCTCATACCGGCCGCACAGGAACAGCAGCCACGGCTGCCCGGCCAGTTCGGCAGCCACGGCCTGCGTGAGCGGCCGGCCCTGCGGCGAGAGCAGGATGACCCGCGGCCGCGCCGGTTCGTTGGCCGTGATGGCCTCCGCGGCAGCGAAGATCGGCTCCGGCTTGAGCACCATGCCGCCCCCTCCGCCGAACGGCGGCTCGTCGGTGACGCGGTGCTTGCCGGTGGCGTAGTCGCGCAGGTTATGGAGCCGGATGTCCAGCAGCCCGGCCGCCTGGGCCCGCCGCAAAATGCTCTCCCCCAGATAGGCCGAGAACATGTCGGGAAAGAGCGTCACAACGTCAATGCGCATAGCTTGGGAGTATCGGGGGGATAGGCGGGGATGTCAAGGAGGAGCAGGGGTGCAAGGGAGCGGGGGTGATGGGTGGCAGGTGGCAAGTTGCAGGTGGCAGGTGGCCCGGACAGCGGCTCCCCTGCACCCCTGCGCCCCCGCTCCCCTGCTGTTATTGACAACTCGCGGCCGGCACACCACAATTGCCCCTCATGCGAATCCTCATCACCGGAGCCGGCGGCCAACTGGGCCGCGCGTTGGGGCGGGTGCTGGCGGGGCACGACCTGACGCCGGTCGATTTGCCCGACGTGGACGTAGCCGATCGGGCGAGCGTCGTCGCGGCTGTAGCGCGCGCCCGGCCGGAACTGGTCATCCACTGCGCCGCCTACACCGACGTGGACGGCTGCGCTCGCGACCCGGCGCTGGCCCACCGCGTCAACGCCCTGGGTACGCTCAACGTCGCTCTGGCCTGCCAGAGCGCTGGGGCGGCCCTGGCCCACATCAGCACCAACGAGGTCTTTGCCGGCGACGACCCCGGCGGCTATGAGGAATGGCAGACGCGCGCCCCGCGCAACGCCTACGGCCGCTCCAAGGCCGCCGCCGAGGCCCACGTCGAGGCGCTACTCAACCGCTACTATATCATTCGCACCGCCTGGCTCTTCGCCCCCGGCGGACGGAACTTCATCCACGCCATCCTGCGCCGGGCGCGCGAGACGGGCGCGGTGCGCGTTGTCGCCGACGAGGTGGGCAACCCCACCTACGCGCCCGACCTGGCCGAGGCCATCGCCCGGCTGGTCGCCACGGAGCAGTACGGCGTTTACCACTTCGTCAACAGCGGCGCCTGCTCGCGCTGGGCGTTCGCGGCCGAGATTCTGCGCCAGGCAGGCGTGACGGCGAGGAACACGCCCATCCTGAGCAGCGCCTACCCGCGCGCCTCCACGCCGCCCCCCTTTGGCGCGCTGCACAACTACAATGGCGCGGCCCTGGGCATCACCCTGCGCCCCTGGCCGGAGGCGCTGGCCGACTACCTGCGGGACGAAGCGGCATTATGAGCGCCGCGCCGCGCGTGTCGGTCATCATTCCGCACTGGAACGGCCGTCACCACCTCGACGACTGCCTGACCGCCCTGCGCCGCCAGACCTGGGCCGACCACGAGGTCATCCTGGCCGACAACGGCTCGACCGACGGCTCGCAAGCCTACGTGCGCGAGGCGTTCCCGGAGGTGCGCCTGCTCGAACTGGGTGAGAACCGCGGTTTCACCGGCGCGTGCAACGCCGGCTATGCCGCTAGCCGGGGGGAAATCGTCTGCCTGCTGAACAATGACACAGAGGCCGACCCCGGCTGGCTGACGGCCGTCGTCAATGCCTTCGACCGCCATCCGGAGGTGGGCGTCGTTGCCAGCAAGATGCTGCTCTTCGACCAGCGCGACCACTTCCACACCGCCGGCGACTACTACCGCGTGGACGGCGTGCCCGGCAATCGCGGCGTCTGGCAGGCGGACGTGGGTCAATACGACCGCGAGGAGCCGGTTTTCAGCGCTTGCGGCGGCGCGGCGGCCTATCGCCGGGCCATGCTGGCGGAGATCGGCTTCCTCGACGACGCCTTTTTCTTCTCCTGCGAGGACGTGGATTTGGCCTGGCGGGCGCATCTGGCCGGTTGGCAAGTGCTCTACGTGCCGACAGCCGTCGTCTACCACAAGCTCAAGGCGTCCGGCGGCAGCGGCGTGGTCGGCAGCTACCACGACGGCCGGAACTTCCTCTACGTCATCTGGAAGAACTATCCGGCCGGGCTATTGCGCCGTCATGCTGGCGACATCCTGCGCGCCCAGCTGCGCATCAGCGGCGCGGCGTTGCGCGCCTGGCGGGGGCCGGCGGCGCGGGCGCGGCTGCGCGGCCAACTGGCTGGGCTGGCCGGCGTCTGGCGCATGTGGCCGGCCCGCCGCCGCATCCAGGCCGCCCGCCGCGTGGATGAGCGGACGCTGGAGTCTCGCCTGACGCGCATTGACGAGACACCCTAGGGGGAGTACACTAACCACTCTGCCGGGCCGTGGTCTTGCCCCCGTCGCGAGGCCCGCCCATCGTCAGCGCGAAACGCCGCATGAGCACACCACCACCTCTCCTGAGTCTCATCATCCCTGCCTACAATGAAGCCGAGCGCCTACCGGTGACGTTGCCGGCGGTCATTGAGTTCCTGGACGCCCAACCGTATGCGTCCGAGGTCATCATCGTCAACAACAACAGCCGCGACAACACAGGCGAGATCGCCCGCCGCTTCGCCGCCACGCGCCCTTACATTCGGGTACTGGACGAGCCGGCGCAGGGCAAGGGCGCGGCCGTCCACAGCGGCATGTTGGCCGCCACGGGCGACTACCTGTTCATGGCCGACGCTGACTTCTCCATGCCTGTGGGAGAGATCGCCAAGTTTCTGCCGCCGGCCCTGGGCGATTACGACGTAGCCATCGGCAGCCGCGAAGCGCCCGGCGCGGTACGCTACAACGAGCCGCAATACCGCCACTTCATGGGGCGGGTCTTCAACTTCTACGTCAAGGTGCTGGCCATTCCCGGCTTCGAGGACACCCAGTGCGGCTTCAAGTGCTTCCGCCGCGACGTGGCCCGCGACGTGCTGCCCAACCAGACCATCGACGGCTGGGCGTTCGACGTGGAACTGCTCTACATCGCCCTGAAGCGCGGCTATCGCGTCGTGGAAGTGCCCATCGACTGGTACTACGGCGAGAACAGCCGCGTCAGCCCGGTGCGCGACACCATCAACATGATCCGCGAGGTGCTGCGCATCCGTTTCAACGACCTGGCCGGCCGCTATGAGCGCGCCCGGCAGCCCGACCCTGCCCCGTCCGAGACACGCTAAAGAATGCCCCGGTCTATTTCGCGCAGACCTGACAGGTTTGCCGCAAACCTGTCAGGTCTCGATATGGCCCTGGAACGCGAGTGGGCCGCGGCTGTGGGCGCGACCCGCGTCGCCGGCGTGGACGAAGCGGGCCGCGGCGCGCTGGCCGGGCCGGTTTTCGCCGCCGCCGTCATCTTGCCGCTGGACGATGAGGCTCTACCGGGGGCGCTGAGCGAGGTGCGCGACTCCAAGCTGCTCTCGGCCGCGGCCCGCGATCGGCTGTTCCCGCTCATCTGCGAGCGCGCACTGGCTATCGGCATTGGCTACGCGCCTTCCGAACTCATCGACGCACAGGGCATCCTGCCCGCTACCCGGCTGGCGATGGCCGAGGCGCTGCGCGTTCTGGCTCCGGCAGCCGAGGCCGTTTTGGTGGACGGCCCGCTGCGCCTCGCGCCGGCCGCGCTGCTCCAGCGGCCCGTCGTTCGCGGCGATCGCTACAGTCTGAGTATTGCCGCTGCTTCCATCCTGGCGAAAGTCAGCCGCGACCGGTACATGGCCGCGTTGGGCGAGCGCTTCCCCGCCTATGGCTTCGGCCGGCACAAGGGGTATGGCACGGCCGAGCATCTGCGGGCGCTGGGCCTCCTCGGCCCTTGCGC
The DNA here is from genome assembly GCF_041918635.1 of Promineifilum sp. (SeqCode). Lineage (NCBI taxonomy): Bacteria > Bacillati > Chloroflexota > Ardenticatenia > Promineifilales (SeqCode) > Promineifilaceae (SeqCode) > Promineifilum (SeqCode) > Promineifilum sp. (SeqCode). The sequence goes on along the minus strand of NZ_JAYRVJ010000011.1, from coordinate 16,834 downwards.
CGAACACCGCCGCAGCTTCGCGCCGCTGCGGGACGAATAAATGGCTACGGATTTAGACGGATAATACGGATTATTACTTTATGTCAAAACAAATCCGTATTCTCTGTCTTAATCCGTAGCCATTTCTTCACTTACGCACCGAAGCGCGTCCGCAGCAGGTCGCTCAGCGTCGGGCGGCCGATCTCCTGGAGCTCGTAGCGCACGCGCTGGTTGGGCTTGTCGATATCCACCAGCCGCCCCAGGTCGATGGGCGTGGCGACGATGACCATGTCCACCGGCGTGCGATTGATCGTCTCCTCCAGGTCGGCCATCTGCTCGCGGCCGTAGCCCATTGCCGGCAAGACGGGGCCGGTCGTCGGGTACTTCCGGTAGGTGGCGGCGATGGAGCGCACGGCGTAGGGACGCGGGTCCACGATGTCGGCCGCGCCATACTGCCGGGCGGCTACCACGCCCGCCCCATACGCCATCTCGCCGTGGGTCAGCGTCGGGCCGTCCTCGATCACCAGCACCCGTTTGCCCTGAATAGCCGCCGGGTCATCCACGAACAGCGGCGACGCCCCGCGCACCACAGTCGCCCTGGGGTTCACCAACTGGACATTGCGCGTTACCATTTCGACCCCGGCCGGCTCAGCCGTGTCAATCTTGTTGATCACCACCGCGTCGGCCATGCGCAGATTGGCCTCGCCGGGATGGTAGCGCACTTCGTGCCCCGCCCGGTGCGGATCGACGACGACGATGTGGAAGTCGGGTTTGAAGAAGGGCAGGTCGTTGTTGCCGCCGTCCCAGATGATCACGTCCGCCTCTTCCTCCGCCTGGCGCAGGATGGCCTCATAATCGACCCCGGCGAAGATGACCGCGCCGCGCTCGACGTAAGGCTCATACTCCTCGCGCTCCTCGATGGTGCAGTGGGCGCGATCCATGTCCTCACGGGTGGCGAAACGCTGCACGGCCTGGGCGGCCAGGTCGCCGTAAGGCATCGGGTGGCGCACGGCCACGACGTGACGATAACCCAGCTCGTTCTGCAGAATGTCCAGCACCTTACGTGAGGTCTGGCTCTTGCCGCTACCCGTGCGCACGGCGCAGACGGAGATGATTGGCTTGGTGGACTTGAGCATGGTCTGGCGCGGGCCGATGAAGCGGAAGCCCGCACCGGCAGCCAGCACGCGCGACGCCAGGTGCATCACGTACTCGTGTGACACGTCGGAGTAGGAGAAGACGACGTCGTCCACCTCATGCCGCCGGATCAACTCCTCCAATTCGCTCTCCGGGTGGATAGGGATACCTTCGGGGTAGAGTGGGCCGGAGAGCGCTGGGGGGTAGAGCCGCCCCTCGATGTTGGGGATCTGCGTAGCTGTGAAAGCGACGACCTGAACGCGCTCATCTTGCCGGAAGACGGTGTTGAAATCGTGGAAATCGCGGCCAGCTGCTCCGGCGATGATAACACGCGGTGGGCGATAGGAATCGCTTTGTGGGCGATGGGGATTCATATGAGACGCTTGCTCCTTGTGGGATTGAGATGTGTGCAGTCAGTTGGGAAATTGCCGGGCCAGCGAGCACGTCCAGGCCCGGCGCGGGTTCAAGATGAGGATAATACCTGAAAATGGTCAAACAGGCATTTGATATTATGAAAAGTAGTGTTATAATGCCCCTAGAGTTGCGTGACATAATCTGCGTGGCGCTGCGCGGGAGGCCAGCCGGCTTCCCGGTCATGCGGATGAGAGGCCGTAACCTAATGACCTGAGAGGAGATCGATCAGTTCTGGCTGCCCGCCACGGCCAAGCTCCCTCGTGTTCGTAAGCTGAGGATATACCGATACGGCTACCGATCGGGGACAAGCCATGGATGAGCAACTTACTGCGTTCCTTTCGTATCTGGAGCGCGAATACCAGTATTCGGAAAACACCATCGCGGCGTATCGCAATGATCTGAGCCAATTCCAGGAGTATTTAGGGCAGGGCGCGGCCGGGCCGGTGGAGTGGCCGGCCATCTCGACCGAGGACATCGCCGGTTACCTGGATTACATGAAGCACAAGGAGCAGCCCTACGCCTCCTCGACCATCGCCCGCAAAGTAGCCGCCATCAAGTCCTTCTTCAATTATCTAAACTCCCAAGCTATCACCGCCGAAAACCCGACGCTGGAGATCGACTCGCCCAAGGTCAAGAAGCGCCTGCCACAGACGCTCGCCTTTCTGGACGTAGAACGCCTGCTAGATGCCCCGGCCGTCAACGATTCCCCCAAGAACCTGCGCGACGCGACGCTGCTCAACGTCCTCTATGAGACGGGCATGCGCGTGACCGAGGTCGTCTCGCTTCAGCTGGAGGACGTTGACCTGGAGCACGCGCAACTCTCCTCGCCGACCCGGCAGGGCGACGCGCGTGACATCCCCCTGGAGGAAGAGACGCGCGCGCTGCTGACCCGCTACTTGGCCGAGGGTCGCCCTCACCTCGCCAAGGGGAGTGGCGAACAGGCGCTATTCCTTAATCATCGCGGCGAGAAGTTGACGCGCCAGGGATTGTGGCTGATCATCAAGGGGTACGCCCGGCAGGCCGGGTTGAGCGCCGACGTGACGCCGCACACGTTGCGCCATAGTTTCGCCGTTCACCGGCTGGGGCGCGGCTCGAAGCTGGAGGACATCCAGCGCCTGTTGGGTCACGCCAACATCTCGACGACCCAGATTTACGCCCAGATGGAGGCGGCCGACGAAGAGTAACGTCAGACCTGACGGGTTTGCCGCAAACCTGTCAGGTCTCAGATTCAAATGCATTCAATGTTATGACCGATTTCATCACCTCCACCGAGATCGACGCCGCGGCTGATTTCATTCGCGCCCGGACGCGCTATCGCCCCGAAGTGGGGCTTATCCTTGGCTCTGGCCTGAACTCCCTGGCCGACACCATCGAGTCGCCCGACGTCATCCCCACCGGCGACATCCCCAACTGGCCCAAATCGACCGTGCCCGGGCACGTCGGCCGCCTGGTCATCGGCCAGTTGGAGGAACGCGCCGTCCTCGTCTTGCAGGGCCGCACCCACTTTTATGAGGGGTACGGCCTGGATCGGGTGACGCTGCCCATCCGCGTCATGGCCCGCCTGGGCATCGGCGCGCTCATCGTCACCAACGCCGCCGGCGGCCTGAATCCCGCCTATGAGCCGGGCGACCTGATGCTCATCCGCGACCATCTGAACTTCCCCGGCATGGCCGGCAACAACCCGCTGCGCGGCCCCAACGACGACACCTTCGGGGTGCGCTTCCCGGACATGACCAAGCCCTACGACGCCGAGTTGCGCGCTCTGGCCCATCGGGTGGCGGCCGACGCCGGCTTCACCCTCCACGAGGGCGTCTACGCCTACGTGGGCGGGCCGAGCTTCGAGACGCCGGCTGAATTGCGCTTCCTCCAACTGGTTGGCGGCGACGCGGTCGGCATGTCCACCGCGCCTGAAGTGGTGGTGGCCCGCCATGCCGGGCTGCGCGTGCTAGGCATCTCCACCATCGCCAATCCGGCCCTGCCCGACCCGACTCCTGGCACGGTATTGACGCACGACGAGGTGCTGGAGATGGGCCTGCGCGCCGTGCCCCGGCTCATCCAGGTCGTCCGCGGCGTTGTTAGGGGTTAGGGACTAGGGATTAGGGCAGCGCCCTCTTCCCTAGCCCCTAGCCCCTAGCCCCTATCATGGAAAGCGTCTACCGTTTTCTCATCCGCAACGATGTCTGGATCTACATCGTCAGCGCCCTCGGCCTCTTCTGGTATATAACCGAGTTCATCCGCGCCCAGGCGACGTTGCGCCGGGCGATGTTCAACCTGGAGCGGGAGACCGGCGCGCGCGCCCGCAACCACGCGCTGAGCTTCATCCTGTTCTTCGCCGCCGTGATCGGCATCGTCTACTACGTCAACCGCAACGTCGCGCCGACGCTGCCGGCCGAGGTGAGTGCTGAAGCCAGCCCCACTCCCGATGTCTTCGCCACGCCGCTGGCCTCGCCCACGCCGCTGGGGACGCCGCTGCCGCCGGGGGAGATCGGCATCGCGCCGGTGCTGGCCCCCACGGTTACCTTCCCGGCCGGGCCGGGCGAGCCTCAGGCCGCCACCGGCACGCCGGAGGCCACACCCACCGCCGCGGCCACGCCTTTCGAGACCTGCAACGACGCGCTGACCTTCACCGAACCGCTCAACGGCTCGGTCGCCTTCCAGCGCATCCGCTTCCGCGGCACGGCCAATACCGGCGAGTTGCACCAGTACGTTATCGAGGCCAACGGGCCGCAGACGCTCGGCGCGTGGGTTCCCCTCACCCAGGAACCGATCGACCAGCCGGTCATCAATGGCGATCTGGCCGAGGCCGATCTGAGCCTGTACGCAGCCGGCCCCTATCTCATTCGCCTGCGCGCCCTGGATGCCGGCGGCGCGCTGGCCGGGACGTGCCAGATTCAGGTGACGTTGGATAATTAGCAGGGGGGCAGGAGAGCGGGGGCGCAGGGGAGCAGCTTAAAGCGTTCAGTAGTAGGGGGCAAATCTGTTCGTACGTGTTCGCGGTCGGCAATCACCCCTGCTCCCTGGCTCCCCCGCTCCCCTGCTCTTTCACTCCATAAAAGCACAACAACGTACTCCCATACCGCCGCTTGTCGTTGAGGACGAGGTGGCGGAGGGGGAGTTCCTGAAACTCGCGCGGGTCGATCTGGACGATGGCCTGCCCATCTTCGGTCAAGTAGCGCGCGGCCGCGGCGTCCACGGCCGATAGCGCGGCGCTCCATAGCTCCTTGTATTGCGGTGGGGCGATGTAAATCACGTCGAACGGCGGCTCGGCGGTGTCGCGCAGGTAGTGGAAGGCGTCGGCTTGCACGACCGTCGCTCCCTCGGTCAGGCGCGTGTGTTCCAGGTTGTCGCGCACCGTGCGGATGGCGGCGCGGGCGTTGTCCACGAACACGACCGCCGCCGCGCCGCGGCTCAGGGCCTCGATGCCCACCTGGCCCGTCCCGGCGAACATATCCAGCCAGCGCGTGCCTTCCACGTCGCCCAGGATGTTGAACAGGCTTTCCTTGACGCGATCCATGATCGGCCGTGTCGTATCGCCCGGCACGAGCTTCAGCCGGCGGCCTTTGGCCTTGCCACTCACCACGCGCGCGGACATCTCACCTCACCTGTAACGTGAACAACTCCTGCCATTCACCCGCAACCTGTCCGGTCTCATCCAGCACCGGCAGCCGTCGCCCCTCGTCCCGCAGCCACAGCCCGGCCGTCACCCGGTAGTCGCCCGGCGGCAGATCAGGCGGCAGCGCCAGCTGGTGCGCGTCGGGCACGTACTTGTCCGTCGGCCAGCGGTGCGTCGGGAACTCGCCGGGGTGCAGCTTGTCCGACTGGGCGACGACGGCGCCGCCGGCGTCCAGGACGTGGACGAAGATCTGATAGTCCTCTTCCAGCGGCCGTTGCGCCTGCCAGTAGAGCAGCACGTCGAACGTGTCGCCGGCCGCGGCCCGCTCGGCCGAGGTATTGTAACCCAACAGCGCGACCTGGTCGCCGAAGTTGGCAACTGTCGCCACGGCCGGCACGTCCAGCGTTTGTCCGCTCGACTGATGATGGAACAGGCCGAGCGGCTGAAGCAGCAGCGCGCCGGTCGTGATCCCGCCGGCGACGGCGGCCACGGCCCAGTCCTCCCGCCGCAGCCTCGTCACGGGAAAAGAATCCTGCGCCACGGGATTCTGTTCCCATGCCACGCGCCACCTGCCACCCGCAATTGCCAACAACAGCGACAGGAGGGACACAACCCATGCCGCCGTCCGTGCCGGCGTGCTGCCAAACTCGACTTCGACCACGTGCTCCCCCTCGGGCACGATGACGACGATGAACCCTTCCGGCTCGGCCACCTCCGTCGTTGCCGGTTCGCCGTCGAGTCGCACTTGCCAGCCGGGGAAGTCAAACTGGTAGAGGCGCAGCCGGAACTGCTTGGGCGCGGAGACGTGGTAGCGGGTCAGCAATGGCCGGACGGCTTCAGCCGTCACCACCGCGCCGTCGGGCAGCGCCTCGCGGTTCACCCGGTCGGGCGGCAGGCCCGCGGCGATGGGGCCGACCAGTTGCTCGCGGCGCGGCGGCAGGGTGATGACCGTCGCCGGCACGTAGTCGGCCGTCGAGGTCGTGCCCAACCAGCGCCCGCTGTTCTCGATTTGCGACATGCGCGCCGTGCTGACCTCGCCGAACGGCTGCCACGGCGCCGGCTGGCTCAACGGCAGGGCCAGCAGCATTGGGAGGGCAACGGCAGCCAGATAGGGGAAGAGAGCGGGGGGGCGGGGGGGCAAGGGGGCAGGGGGGAAAGAAGAGTTACCGGCGGGCGCGTCGTTCTCCCCTGCACCCTCCCCTAACCCCTCCCACAGCGAGGGGGACAGAGTGCCCTCCCCTAACCCCTCCCACAGCGAGGGGGACAGAATGCCCTCGCCCTTTGGGAGAGGGTTGGGGAGAGGGGCTTTGGCCCCCGCGCTTCGAGCCACCGCCTCCACACCCGCCGCCCCCAACACCGCTAGCAGCGCCGCCGCCGCGCCCAGCAGCCGCCACGGAAATTGGAAGTAGGGCAGGAAGGGGATGAGTTCCCAGACGGGTTCGGAGATGGGCATCATCAGGAAGAGGACGACCGCCAGCGCCAGGGCGAAGAAGAGCAGTTGCCCGCGGTGGCGCACCCGGCCCAGCAGGAGCATGGCGACGCCCAGCAGCCCGCCGAGCCACTGCGCCACGCCCAGATTGAACAGGAACGGCGACTGCGTCGCGCCCCAGTCCGGTCGCCGCGAGAAGGCCAACAACTCGCCCAGCCCCAGGAAGTGAGTGCGGAAGTCGTAGTTGTCGCCCACGCCGACGAGCGTGTGCAGCGTGACGGCGTTGCGCTCCAGGATGACCGGGAGCCAGAAGAAGGCGGAGAGGCCGAGGGCGAGGAGGAGCGCGGCGAATATCGGCGTGAGGCGCGGGGGCCGAAGACCCTCTCCCCAACCCTCTCCCGAAGGGCGAGGGCGTCCGGTCCCCCTCCCCGCGGGAGGGGTTAGGGGAGGGCGCAAGGGTGCAGGGGAGAGAACAGAAGGAGCACTCTGGCGCTCCCCTGCTCCCCCGCTCCCCCGCTCCCCTGCGACAAGCAGCCACACCGCCCACGCCCACAACAACCCATAGAAGAATAGCCCCATGAGATTGTGGCTGAGGATGACCGCGGCCACGAGGCAGATCGACGCCAGCCACGGCCCGACCGCCGGCCGCCGCCGCAGCCGGTCAAGCGCCCACAACGCCAGTGGAAACACGCCGAAGCTGAACGCCTCCGGCAGCGCGCCGCGGATGTGGGGATCGATGTAGTGCAGGTAGGGGGAGTAGACGTAGAGGGCGGCGGCGACGTAGCCTGCCGGCCGGCCCCAGTTGTCACGGGTAAAGCCATAGAGGCCCAGCCCGCCCAGCAGCATGCCGGCCACCAGCACCGCTTTGCTGGCCCCCACGGCGTCGACGCCCGGCAGCAGCTCCAGCGGCAGGGCCAGGTAGTAGGTCAGCGGCGCGTAGTAGTTGAAGATGGGGTAGCCGTAGCCGTGGTAGAAATTTGGGGCCCAGCGCGGGTAGAACTCGCCGCTGCGAATGAGAGTGCTCAACTCATGCAGCCGGAAGATGTGCAACTCGGCGTCGGTGCCCTCTGGCAAGCTCGCCCGGCTGATCAGCGGCCAGACGGCCAGCAAGCAGATGAGCAGGACAATCAGAAAGCCCGGGTCCCACCCCTTCAACCATCGCTTCATCGTGTCAAAGAACAAGAGATCCGCAGATTTCGCAGATTACGCAGATTAGTTTCTTAAATCTGCGTAATCTGCGTAATCTGTGGATTCTTCCCTCTTAGGCGATCATGTCGACGATGCGGTCGGGGTTGTCGGCCACCTGGACGCCAGCGTTCTGGAGCGCGGTGATCTTGCCCTCGGCCGTGCCGCTCTTGCCCTCGACGATGGCCCCGGCGTGCCCCATGCGCCGTCCGGGCGGGGCGCTGCGTCCGGCGATGAAAGCCGTGACGCGCTTGCTCATGTGCTCGGCGATGAAGGCCGCGGCCTGCTCCTCGGCATTGCCGCCGATCTCGCCGATCATAATGACCTCCGATGTGTTCGGATCCGCCTCGAACAGCCGCAGCACGTCGATGAAGTTCATCCCCTGGATGGGGTCGCCGCCGATGCCGACGCACGTCGATTGGCCGATGCCCCGCTGCGTCAGGGCGTAGACGACCTCATAGGTCAGCGTGCCGCTGCGCGAGACCAGACCCACGCTGCCCGGCGTGACAATGGAGCCGGGAATGATGCCGACCTTAGCCCCGCCGGGGGTGATCAGGCCGGGGCAGTTGGGGCCGATTAGCCGCGTGTTGCGCTGATCCAAATAGGCGCGGACGGAGATCATCTCCAGCACCGGGATGTGCTCGGTCAGGCAAACGACCAGCGGCAGCCCGGCGTCGGCGGCCTCATACATGGCATCTGGCGCGAACTTGGCCGGCACGAAGATGATGGAGGCGTTGGCGCTCGTCGCCTCGGCCGCCTCGCGGACAGAGTCGAAGACGGGCAGCGACTTGCCCTCCCCCTCGAAAGTCTGGCCGCCCTTGCCGGGCACGACGCCGCCGACGACGTTCGTGCCGAAGGCGATCATCTGGTTGGTGTGGAACGTGCCCTCGCGGCCGGTAATGCCTTGCACGAGGAGCCGGGTGTCTTTGTCAACGAGGATGCTCATGATGCCCTCCCACTGGCTCTGTTGGCCGCCGCAACCGCCTTCTCAGCCGCTTCGGACAAGGTAGCGGCGGTCAGCATGTCCGCCTCGGCCAGCAGCGCCAGCCCTTCGGCGGCGTTGGTGCCGGCCAGCCGGACGACCATCGGCACGTCCGTATCGATCTGCTCTAGCGCGGTCAGGATGCCGCGCGCCACTTCGTCGCCGCGGGTAATGCCGCCGAAGATGTTGAACAGCACCGCCTCGACCTTGGGGTCGGACAGGATGAGGCGCAGCGCCGTGGCGACCTGGTCGGCCCGCGCCCCGCCGCCGATGTCGAGGAAGTTGGCCGGCTCGCCGCCGTAGAGCTTGATGATGTCCATCGTCGCCATGGCCAGGCCGGCGCCGTTGACCATGCAGCCGATGTTGCCGTCCAACTGGATGAAGGTGATCCCCGTGCGGCGCGCCTCAGCCTCGGCCAGCGGCTCCTCCGCCACGTCGCGCATCTCGGCCAGGCGCGGCTGCCGGTCGAGGGCGTTGTCGTCGATCGACACCTTGCCGTCCAGCGCCAGCAGCTTGCCGTCGCCAGTGATGATGAGCGGGTTGATCTCGGTTAGAGAGGCGTCGTTGGCCTTGAAACAGTTGTAGAGGCCGGCCACGATTTGGTGGAACTGCCGCCAGACCTCGCGCGGCAAGCCCATCGCCTTGGCCAGATAGGTCGTCTGGTAGCCGCGCACGCCGAGGGTCGGATCGATGTGGACGGTGTGGATCTTCTCCGGCGTCGTCTCGGCCACCTCTTCGATGTCCATGCCGCCGGCGGCTGACGCCATGATCATGGGCCGGCGGCGGCCCCGGTCGATGAGCGCCGCCAGATACAGCTCTTGCTGGATGCCGGGGGCCTGCTCGTCGATCAGTACCTTGTTGACCGTCAGCCCCTTGATCTTCATGCCCAGAATGTCGGCGGCGCGGGCCTCGGCCTCGGCCGGGTTGTTGGCCAGCTTGATGCCGCCCGCCTTGCCGCGCCCGCCTGTCAGCACTTGGGACTTGACAACCACCTTGCCGCCAAGGTCCGCGGCGATCTGGCGCGCGTTCTCGGGGGTGTAAGCGACTTCGCCGCGCGGGATGGGGATGCCATGCTCCGCGAAGAGCCGCTTGGCCTGAAATTCATGTAGGTTCACTGCGCTCTCCTTCTACCAGTGGGATCACCGTTGGCGCCGGCCGCCCTGGCCGGGCCGCCGGCAAAAGGAAAGGCGAACGGATCGGATCGTTCGCCTGCTCTCTAGACTTAAGGTGCGCCGCGAGTATAGTGCAGGGTGGAGAGATTGGCACGTATTACAGCCGTTGCCGCATCATCTCGAAGGCCAACACCGTCGCCGCGCCGGCCGCGCCCAGGGCGTGGGGGAAGGGCCGGGCGTAGGGGATGCGCACCCGCAGGTCGGCCGCGGCGAGGAAGGAGCGGGTGACGCCCCGCTTCTCGCCGCCGATCACTAGCAGCAGCGGCCCGCGCAAGTCCACGCCGGCCATCGGCTCGCCCGCCTCGTCGGCCACGACCACGCGCAGGCCGCGCGCCCGGCAGGCGATTGCCGCCGTCTCGGCCGACTCGACCCCGGCCGTGGGCATGAACTCGCTGGCCCCGGCCGAGGCGCGGATGACCGTCTCCGCGGACAACCAGTGGCGCGGCCGGACGACCAGCCCGTCGATGCCGGCGGCGTAGAGCGCCCGCACCGCCTGGCCGAAGTTATAGGGGTCTTCGACGCCGTCCAGCATCACCAGCGCCAGCGCGGCCCCGGCCGCGGTCAGGAGGTCATCCAGCGTCAGCAGCCGGCGTTGCCCGACCCGCGCCAGCAGCCCGTCGCGGGCCTCGACCGGAGCGCGCGAGGCCATCTCCTCGGCCGTCAGGCGCTCCACGGCCACGCCGCGCGCGCGGGCCAATCGTTGCACGCGGGCGACACGGCCGTCCAGCCGGTCGCGCCGGACGAGCACGAGCGACACCGCCCGGTTGCCCGCTTCCAGCACGGATTCCACGGCGATGCCGCCAGCGATCCACTGCTCTTCATCCATACCAAACAATTATGAATTAGGAATTATGAATTATGAAAACGAATGGGGCGGATTAAGCCACAGCTTAATCCGCCCCATCCCTATAATCCTACAGACAAGCCGTGGGTCGTTTACTCTTCAGATTCCGGCGCGGCCGTCGGCAGCACGATCGCTTCGGTCGGCGCTACTTCCGGCGTGGCCGTGGGTTGGGCCAGGAACTTGTTGGGCAGGGCCGGCAGCGAGGGCACGTGCGACCGCCACAGGTCGTTCAGTTGCAGGTTGCCGGTCAGTTGCTCATCGACGAAGACCTGCACCAGCTCGTCCTTCTTGGTGCTCAACTCGCTTTCGCTCAGCTCGCGCTCCTCGCGCCCACTAACCATAATGATGTAGTAGGACGAAGTGCCGTCGCCGTTGTCCACGGCGATGGGTTCGCTCGGCTCATTCACGTCCAGCGTGAAGGCGGCCGAGGCCAGATCCGCGCCCAAGCTCGACTCCAGGCTATCCTGCGTCCGCCACAGCAGTTCGTAGGAGGCCGTCTCTGGCGCTTCCGTCGCTTCCGGGTCTTCCGGACGGCTGAGGATGGTGTTCCAGACCGTCAAGAAGCCGTCAGACTCGATCAGCGCCTGCGTCTCGTTGGCCGCTTCCTCGGTGTTGGCGCCAATAAGGAAGATGCTGGCGTGCGGCGCGGTGGTGGACAGGTTCTGCTCCGCGGCCAGCGCCTCGGCCAGACGTTCGCGGCACAACTGCGCGCGCGCGGCGGCGCGGTACGTTGCCTCGTCCACGCCCAGGTCGTTCAGTTGGGTCACAAGCGCACCATACTGTTCCTGGAAGTAGGCTTCTGGCACGGGCGTGGCCGTTGGCGCGGGGGTGGCCGTGGGGCCAGCCGTCGCCGTGGGAAAGGGCGTGTCTATCGGCACGACCTGGGTAATGACGGCCGTGGGGATGGGCGTCAGCGAGGGCGTCGGCTGGATGGTCTGCGTCGGCTCCGGCTGGGCCGTGGGCGAGACCCCCTCGCCGTAGAAGTTGTAGCCCTCGCCGATCCGCGTCTGCACGTCGTCATCGGTGATCTCGATGCCGCGCTCGGCCACGGCGTTGCAGATGACCAGTTCTTCGGCCATCACGTTGAGCACGTTCTGCCCCAACCCTTCGCGGTCGAGCAGTTCGTTCATGACACTGCCGCCGAACTGCTGGACGATGCCGACGTCGCCGCCGAACGCCTGCAGCTGGTTTTCCAGGAAGATGACGCGCTGGGCGCGCTCATACTCCACGCGGTTTTGCCACTCACGCAGCGTGATCGTCTGGTCGCCCACGGTGGCAACGACGCGGTTGGGGGCCAGGAACGGGATGTCAATAAAGGCGATAGCAAGGACGATGCCGATTAGCACCAGCACCACGATGGTAGCGATGCGGATGTTGCGCAACTGCCGTTCGTGCTTGCGGGCGACCAGGATATCTTTGCGCGACTGGCGCTGTTGCCCCTCGCTATCGGTGGGCGTCTGTGGTTTCTTAGCCATATCGTTCTACAGCGGGTGCGATGAGCGGCCTAGTCGGAGACGAAGGGCAGCAGGGCGATATGGCGGGCGCGCTTAATCTCGCGAGCCAGGTGGCGCTGATGCCGGGCGCAGGTGCCAGTCTGACGGCGCGGGCGCATGCGGCCGAACTCATTCACGTAACGGTGCAGGATGTCCACCTGCTTGTAATCAATGGGCGTCTTCTCGACACAGAATTGGCATACGCGCTTCGTGGCGCGGAAACGCCGGTTAGGACGGTTGGTTGCTTGCATGGGTCAAAACCTCAATTCAATCTGAAAGCACAATCAATTCCTGGGCCACCACTTCAGTGCGGAAGTGTTTGCGGCCGAGGCTGTCTTCCCAGCCGCGGGTCTGCAAACGCCCTTCCACGTAGACTTGCTGGCCCTTGGCGAGCCGGTCTTTGCACAGTTCGGCCAGGGCGCCCCAGGCGACGACGTTGAACCACTCTTTCTCCTCGTGCTTCTCGCCCTCGGACGACGTCCAATTGCGCGAGGTGGCTACGCTGAAAGAGGCGACGGCCCGGCCGCTGGGGGTGTGACGAACCTCAGGCTCGTCCTCCAGCCAACCGATGACCATGACTTTGTTCAAGCCGCGGTTCGACGACATCACCCTGTCCCCCGCTCGCGGTCTACTCGCCCTTACGCACCACCAGATAACGAAGCACGTCCTCGTTATACTGCATGCTGCGCTCGATCTCACGGATGCGGGTCGGGTCTATTTTCGCCTCGTATAAGACGTAGTAGCCTTCCTGGAATTTGCGGATGGGGTAGGCCAGCTGGCGCACGCCCCAATGGTTGGCGGTCAGATTGCCGCCCTCTTTGGAGCCGGGAACCAGCAGGTTGCTGAGGCGCTCGATGAGTTGGGCGCGCTCAGCCTCTTCCAACTGAGGTTGGATGACAACCGTCACTTCGTAATCACGCACGTTGCTATTCTCCTTTTTCCTTGGAATTTACTCTAGCGAGCATTGCCCCCGGTCACTTGCCGGGAGCGGAAACGGCGAAACGACCCCGCGGCCGTTGCCGTGCAACGAATTTGAGATTATAGCGTGGTTTGGCGAAAAGGCAAGACCGGTTTGCGGGGACTGAGCGGGGGGCGGGGGAGCAGGTGGCAAGTAGCAAGTGGCAGGTCAACCGGCAGCTAGGCTCCCCCGCTCCCCTGCTCCCCCGCCCCCCTGCTTCCCTCAAGGCTGCAACAGCTTCGCCGCCACCCGGTCGGCCCGGTTCAGCGCTCGTTCCATCTCGAACACGTCCGGCCCCTTCATGCCCTGGGTCTCCTGGGTGAGGAAGTAGTTGTGCATGGCGGCGCGGCCGGCGGCGATGAGCGCCTCGCGCCGCTCGTCGTTCATGGTGAACTCCGTCGTACCGTACCCGTGCGCCGGCAACCGGCAAACGAACTGCTCGAACGCTTCAATGACCATCTTGTCGTGCGCCTGCGTGGCCGTGTCGATCAGCCCCATGATCCGCTGGGCCGTCTCCAGCGTCCCCAGGCTAAAGCCATCAGGTTCGGTCGTGGAGCGGATGCCGGCCACTGGCAGACTCTCGTCGATGAGCAGCCCCAGCACCCCCTGGCTCGTCTTCGGCCCCATCAGCGCCGTCACGTGCGGGTCGCTGGAGAGAAACAGCTCGATGGGGAAGTTCGACAGCAGCCCGCCGTCCACCACGCGATGGCCGGCCAGCGGCCGGCCCAGGTAAGACCCCCACTCCGCCTGCCAGATGACCTCCTGCCACACCAGCGGCAGGCTCATCGACATGCGCATGCCCCACACGACCGGCAGTTGCGGCGCAGTGCGGTGGTTCAGCACCAGCATGCGCCGGTCGCTGGTGTCGGCCGCCACCAGGGAAAGCTCGCGCCCGGTCGCCTGGTGGAACTCGGCGAAAGACAGGCGGCTCAGGTTGCGCGGCTCGCCGGCCGGTGTCGTCTGGTCCAGCTTGGCCTGCGCCCACTGCACAAAAGCGTCGGCCGAGAACCAACCGCCGCGCTCAAGGAAGGAGACGATGTTGGCGAACTGGTCGCGGGTCATCAGGAAGAGTACCAGTTTGTCGAAGTTTTCTTCCAGGAAGTTGGGCACGTAGGGAAAATCAACCTGACGCAGCAGGGCCAGCGTGGCGCTGGCGGCGACCTCCTCGCGCGTCAGCGGGCGCGGCCGGCCGAGGAACTGCTGAAAGATGGGGCCGTGCTCGTCCTTCTCCTGTAGCGCATCCAGCATCTCGCCGACGGAGAAGCCGGCGGCGGTGAACGTCGCCGTGATAGCTCCCGCCGACGTGCCCAGTAGCCGGCCGATGGTGTGGCCGCGCCGCTCCAACTCTTGCAGCGCGCCGACAAAGACCATGCCCTTCGCGCCTCCCCCCTCGAACACCAGGTCGTATTGCATGACTTGCCTCCTGAAGAAGAATCCACAGATTTCGCAGATTACGCAGATTCTATACGCTACACTGACCACTGACCACTGCCCACCATCCCTTTGCCACTTCCCCCCATCTCTGCTACAACCATCGCAAGCCGCGCCGCCGGTCGCGCAACGCGCGACCGTGGTGGCGCGTACTCTTTATCGAAAACACTATGACTCAACGCATCCGACCCACACGATGGTTCTTGCCTGTCCTATTCGCGCTCTTGCTCGTGCTGACCGGCGCAGGCCACGCCGCCTCTCAGGACGCGCCGGGCGATTTTATCCCCTCCGACTGCCACTGGGAGGGCATCAAGCTAGGCCCGACGGCGCTAACCGGCGAACAACTTGGCTTCGAGTGCGGCTACGTGGTCGTCCCGGAGCGCCACGCCGCCCCCGACGGCCCGACTATCCGCCTCCCGGTTGCCGTTCGCCATGCCACAGCTCCCGACGCCCGGCCCGATCCGCTACTGCTGGCCCAGGGCGGCCCCGGCGGCGACGCCTTTGAGGTCTTCTCGCTGCTGGTTCCCAATACGGAGATAGCCGCCACGCGCGACATCGTCATCTTCAACCAGCGCGGCACGCCCTTCGCCGAGCCGGAATTGACCTGCCCCGAGACGGACGAAGCGCTGGCCGAGATGCTGGTCGCGCCGCCCGAGGAGGCGCAGCGGCTCTACGACGAGGCGCTCAGCGCCTGCGCCGCCCGCTTGCAGGCCGAGGGTATTGACTTGTCCGCCTATAACAGCCTGGAGAATGCCGCCGACGTGCCGCTCATCGCCCGCGCCCTGGGCTACGACGAGTACAACTTCTACGGCGTTTCCTACGGCACGCTGCTGGGGCTGCACCTCATGCGCAACCATCCTGAGGGGCTGCGCAGCGTCATCCTCGATAGCGTGGTCGCGCCCGACGTGAACTTCATCGCCGAACTGCCGGAGAGCGAAGACCGGGTCTATGCCGAGGTCTTCGCCGCCTGCGCCGCCGATCCGGCGTGCAATGAGCAGTACCCCAATCTGGAAGCGCGTTTCTACGCTCTGCTGGCTGACTACCGGGCCAACCCGCGCACCCTGACCTTGACCGACCCGGAGACGGGCGAGCGGTACGAGGCCTATCTGGATGACCAGGGCTTGCGCAGCATCGTCTACCAGTTGCTTTACGTCGCCCGCATGCCGGCCGTGCTGCCCAAGGTCATCAGCGACCTGGAGCGAGGAGATACGCGCTACGTCGAGGCGATGTGGCCGTTATTCATCTTCGACCAGTTGGTGGCCGAAGGCATGTACTACTCCGTCATCTGCGCCGAGGACGCCGACATCGACCCCAATGCTGTGCCGTTGGAGGCGCTGCGGCCGGAACTGGCCGAGACGGCCCGCGACGACCTGCAAACCTACATTGATAGTTGCGCCCTGTGGCCGGTCGAGACCTTAGACCCGTCCATCGATGATCCGGTGGTCAGCGACATCCCGACGCTGCTCCTGTCCGGCGGCTTCGACCCGGTGACGCCGCCGCCCTTCGCCGCCGCGGCTGCCGCCGGGCTGAGCCGCGCCTACGTTCTCGTTGATCCGGCCGCCGGTCATGGCGTAGCCTTCCAGACCGAGTGCCCCAACCAGATCATCCAGTCCTTCCTGGACGACCCGACCACACCGCCCGACAGTTCGTGTCTGGCCGAGCAGGCCTTGCCGACCGTCGTCCCACCCGACGCCATCACCCTGCCGCTGCTGGCCGGCCTCAACCAGTTGAAGACGCGCGCGCTGGTTCCGTTCCTGATCGCGGGGGTGTTGCTGCTGGTGGTGCTGTCGGCGTTCATCATGTGGCCGCTCGTCTATCTCGTGCGCGCCCTGACCCGCAAGCCGGAAGCGCCGGTGGTGGAAGAGGCCGGCGGGACGCCGGCGATCCAGGCCGTCGCGGCGCGTTCTCCGGCGGATCGGCGGCTGCGCTGGATCAGCCGCATTCTGGTGCTGCTGTTTGGCGCGCTGGGGCTGGTCTTCGGCGTCGGGCTGCTGGTGTTCATCGTCCGCTCGCTGACCGATCTGACGCTGGCGACGGCGCTGGCGCTGCCGTCGACGGCCGCGCCGCTGTTGTGGCTGCCGGCGCTCATGCTATTGCTGGCCGCCGGCATCGTCGTCGCGGCTTTCCTGCTCTGGCGGCGGGGTGGGGCAGGCTCCCGGGCCGGCGTGGTCTACTACACCATCATCACTCTGTGCGCCGT
>NZ_JAYRVJ010000010.1:0-8643 GCF_041918635.1 Promineifilum sp. (SeqCode) | reverse complement strand
TGGACACCCGCGAGGGGACGGCCCGCCTGCGCCACTACCTGTTTCATGGCGCGCCCGTCCAGCGCAACTACGCCGCGCTCTACTTCAAGCGCCGCGGCCGGACGGCGCTGCTGCATGAGGCTGTCGCGCGGGGGGCGATTGATGGGACGCAGGCGTTCTCCAGATAGGGACCAGGGGTTAGGGGCCAGGTTCTAGGGAAGAGCGCTTTTCCCTAGAACCTGGCCCCTAACTCCTAGCCCCTTTCTTCAAGAATCCAACCGGCATGTGCCGGAAAGTTCACCGTCACCGCTTCACTCATCTTGGGCAGGTCGAGCAGCCGCTCGTTGAACAGATCGGCAATGACGCTTGCCTCGCCGATGGTCACGCGCACGCGGACGATGGAGCCGAGGAAGGTGATGCTGTCCACGACGCCGCGCAGGTTATTGTGCCCCTCGGCCGCGCCGATCTCCAGCTCCTCCGGCCGCACAGCCAGCTTCACCGGCTGGCCGTCGGCGGCGGGCAGCGGCGGCGGCAGGGCGAGCGTCTGGTCGCCAACCGCCACGCGGCCGGCGGCGGCGTCGAGCACGCGCCCCGGCAGCACGTTCAACTGGCCGACGAAGTGGGCGGCGAAGGCGGTCGTGGGGTAGTTGTAGATCTCGAACGGCGTGCCCACCTGCTCGATGAATCCCTTGTTCATCACCACCACCCGGTCGGACAGGGACATGGCCTCTTCCTGGTCGTGGGTCACGTAAAGGGTCGTGATGTGGAGTTGCTGCTGGATGCGCCGAATCTCGGCCCGCAGTTCGACGCGAATCTTGGCGTCCAGCGCCGACAGCGGCTCGTCGAGCAGGAGCACCTGCGGCTCGATGGCCAGGGCGCGGGCCAGGGCGACGCGCTGCTGCTGGCCGCCCGATAGCTGGTAGGGGTAGCTCTTGCCCTTGTCCGGCAACTGGATGAGTTCCAGCAGTTCGCCGGCCCGGCGGCGCGCATCGGCGGCGGCCAAGCCCTTTAGCTTGAGGCCGAAGCCAACGTTGTCGGCCACGGTCATGTTGGGGAAGAGGGCGTAGGATTGAAAGACCATGCCGATGTGGCGCTGGTTGGGCGGCTGCGTGGTGATGTCGCGCCCGTTGAGGCAGATCGCGCCGCTGGTTGGCCGCTCGAAGCCGGCGACCATGCGCAACGCCGTCGTCTTACCGCAGCCGCTCGGCCCCAATAGCGAGATGAACTCGCCCTGTTCCACGTCCAGGTCGAAGCCGCTGACGGCGGTCATCGTCCCGAACTGCTTGGTTAGCTGGTCGATCTCTAGAAAAGCCATGCTACCTTGGTCCCGCCGTCACTTGCGCCGCGCCGGGGCTGCGCTGTGTCACCCATTGCAACCCGGCCATCATGGCCCAGGTCAGCCCGAAACTGATGATCGACAACGCCGCCGGCTCATACGCTTTGTTGCGCACCAGATTCGCCAGATACGGCCCGAACATCGGCCGGGCCAGGAACGAGGCGATGGTGTACTCGCCGATGACGATGGCGAAGGTCAGGAACGTGCCGCTCAGCAGCGCCGTGCGCAGGTTGGGGAAGATGACCCGCGCGATGATCGTCGGCCAGCCCGCGCCGAGACTCTGCGCCGCCTCGGTCAGCGTGCGCACGTCGATGGCCCGCATGCCGGTGTCCACCGCCCGGTACATGTAGGGCAGGGCCAGCCCCATGTAGGCGGCGACGAGCAGGACATTGGTGCTCCAGACGGCGTTGGTCAGGGCGATGGGCGGCCGGCTGTAGATGCGGATCAGCCCGAATACCAGCACGACCGCCGGCAGGACGAACGGTAGGAAGGCGACGAACTCCATAACCGGCCGGATCTGCGGCAGCCGCAGGTGTACCCAGTAGACCGTCGGCACGATGAGCAGCAGGCTGACCAGAATGGTCACCACGGCAATCTCCACCGAGAAGGTAAAGGTGCGCAGGAATTGGGCGTCGCTCAGCACTGTCCGGTAGGCGGTCAAGCTGTACCGGCCGCGCTCCGCCTTCAGCGAGAACTCCAGCGTGGCGATCAGCGGCACGGCGAAGTAGAGCGCGCCCAACGTGACCCACAACCATGACCACAAGGAAGCTCGTCTCATGCGCACTCCAAGTCCACAAACACGTTCATTGATAACACAACCGTTGTCAACAATGCTCTAAAATCTGCGTAATCGCGGCTGAGGACAGCCGAGCGAAAGCTGTGGATGCGCTTACCGCTTCAGCCAGCGCTCCGAACGCCGCTGCAACAGGGTGTAGGCGGTGATGGATACCGCCATGATAGCGATCATCCCCACGGCCAGGGCGTAGCCGAGGCCGGGGTTGCGCAGCACGTCGCCGCGCATCTGCGCGCCGATGAGGATAGGGACGAGGTTGATCGTGCCGCCGGTCAGCGCAAAAGCGGTGGCGTAGGCCCCGAAGGCGTTGGCGAACAGCAGGATCAGCGTGCCCAGCAGCGACGGCAATAGCACAGGGAAGGCGACGTAGCGCCAGTACTGGCCCGAAGTCGCGCCCAGATTCTCGGCCGCCTCGCGCCACTCCCGTTTCAGCCCCTCCAGCGCCGGGGTGATGATGAGCACCATCAGCGGAAACTGGAAGTACATGTAAGTCAGGCTGAGGCCGGCGAAGCTATAGAGCGAGAAGCCCCGCTGGTAGATGTCGAGGCCGATGTTCTTCAGCAGCACGGTGATCAGGCCGATGCGGCCCAGCGTGGCGATGAAGGCAAAGGCCAGCGGCACGCCCGCGAAGTTGGAGGCTACCCCCGAAAATGTCAGCAGCCCGGAGCGAATAGCGCGGGGCAGTCCACCCAGCGTCACCGCGTAGGCCAGCAGAAAGCCGAAGATCGTGCCGCCCAGCGCCGTGGCGAAGCTGACCTGGAGGCTGCGCGTGTAGGCGTCGACGACGATCGGGTCCGACAAGTTGCGGAAGTTCTCCAGTGTGAACTGGCCGTCGAGCGTCTGGAAGCTGCCGATGAACAGGAAGGAGGCCGGGGCGATGAGAAAGGCCAGGGCGAACAGGAAGAAGGGCGCGACGCCCAGCCAGCTCAGCAGGCTGCCGCGGTCAAACCGCCGGGCCCGGCGCGGCGGCCCATCGAGAGGGGTTGGGAAAGAGTCGGTCGCCATGAGACGGAGATACCCCTCGCGGGCCATGCCGGCCCGCGAGGGGTATGTAGCTGCGCGAATTACTCAGTGGACTGCACGTCGGCGCCGACGACCGTATCCCACTGCTCGACGATGATGTCCTGGCTGGTGGTCAGTTGCTCCTGGGTCGGGAAGACCGCCTGGGCGTACTGCTCGGCCGGGGGCAGCGCGGCCATCAGCTCCTCCGGGATGACGCCGCGCTCGGACATGTCGGTGAAGCGGATGGGGTGGCAGTAGCCCTTCAGCCAGATGTTCTGACCCTCGTCCGAGTACAGGAACTCCATCCACAGCTTGGCCGCGTTGGGGTGGGGGGCGTAGGCGCTGATGGCCTGGACGTAGACGCCGGCCAACACGCCGCTGGCCGGAACGACTACCTCGACCGGCGGGTTGCCGGCCAGGCTGTCGCGCCAGGCCAGGTTGTTGTAGTCCCAGGCGATGGTGATCGGCGTCTCGCCCTGAGCGATGGTTCCCGGCAGGGCGATGACCGGCACGAAGTTGCCGGCGTCGTTCAGCTCTTTGAAGAACTGCAAGCCCGGTGTGGGGTCTTCGAGCGACCCGCCATTGGCCAAGCTGGCGGCGATGACGGACTGGATGGCCTGGCTGGAGGCGCGCGGGTCGCCGGCCAGGGCCACCTGGCCCGCGTACTCCGGCTTCAGCAGGTCGGCCCAGTCCTGCGGCACGTTGGCGACGACGTCGGTGTTGACCGCGAAGGCCAGCACGCCGTAATAGTCGCCGTACCAGTAACCGTCCGGGTCCTTGGCGTCATCGGCGATGGTATCCCAGACCGAGACCTTGTAAGGCTGAATCAGCCCCTCTTCCTTGGCCTGCGGGCCGAAGGCCAGGCCCACGTCGATCACGTCGGGGGCCTGTGGGCCGGTGTTGTCCTTGTTGGCGCGGATGGCTTCCAGTTCATCAGCCGACCCGGCATTGGGGTCAAGTTCGTTGACGGTGATGCCGTACTTCTCGCTGAAGGTGTCGATCATCTCGCCGTAGTTGCACCAGTCGCGGGGCAGGGCGATGGTCGTCAGCATGCCCTCTTCCTGGGCGGCGGCGATCAGGGCGTCCATGTCGCCCGCCGCTTCGCCCTCGGCCGGGGCCGCTGTCGCTTCTTCGGCGGGCGCTTCGGCTTCCTCCTCGGCCGGGGCGGCCGTCGCCTCGGTCTCGGCCGGGACTTCGGCCTCCGGCTCGGCCGCGCCGCCTCCGCCGCAGGCGGCCAGCGCCAGGGCCAGGATCAGCAACAGCACCAACATGGTTTTCCGAATCAGGTGGCTATGCATTTCTCTCCTCCGAAACTCGAAACAGGGTTGATCGGATGCAGGACGGACGGACCGCATCTCCTGGAGGCGTAAGGGGCGGGTGGCGTTGCTACGATGACCTTCACGACAGTCGGCCGAACGCATCCCACGATTACCACCAGAGCTCAAGCCTCTGCTGCGAGCATTCTAGCAGTTTGTCACAGGCTTGTATAGTATTGCGGCAAAAAGAAGCGAGGAGCCTGATGGACGAACAAGACCGCCCCGACATTTTGACTCACAACCGCATAGCCTGGGACAAGTGGGCCCAGGACGGCGACCGCTGGACACTGCCCGTCTCGCCGGCCGAGATCGCCGCGGCCCGCGCCGGGGAGTGGGCCGTCTATCTGACCGAGGAGAAGCCCGTCCCGCGCGACTGGTTCCCGGCCGACCTGCGCGGCGTGGACGTGCTCTGCCTGGCCTCCGGCGGCGGGCAGCAGGGGCCGATCCTGGCCGCGGCCGGGGCCAACGTGACAGTGTTCGACAACTCGCCGGAGCAACTAAGCCGCGACACGCTCGTCGCCCGGCGCGAGGGGTTGGACATTCGCACCGTGCAGGGGGACATGCGCGATCTGAGCGCCTTCGCCGACGGATCGTTCGACCTCATCTTCCATCCGGTATCCAACATTTTCGCGCCGGAGGTGCGGCCGGTGTGGCGCGAGTGCTACCGGGTGCTGCGTCCGGGCGGCGCGTTGCTGATGGGTACGGTTAACCCCATCGAGTACGCTTTCGACCGGGCGCTGGCCGACGCCGAGGGCATCTTCCAACTGAAGTACCCGCTGCCATACTCCGATGCGACTGACATCAGCGAGGAAGAGCGGGTTAAGCTCTATGGCCCCCACGCGCCTTACGAGTTCAGCCACACGTTGGAAGATCAGATCGGCGGGCAGTTGGACGCCGGCTTCCTCCTCACTGGCTTTTACGAGGCGCGCAAGGAGGATGACCGGCTCGGCCGCTACTTCCCCAACTATATAGCCACCCGTGCGTCAAAGCCCGGCCGGGTGTAATCCGAGCCAAATTGACGGGCGCGACGACTCCGCTAGAATTGGCTTATATGCGCGCACCAAGGTGCTGCCTATCCTCTGGGGTTCTATGTCTTACCGCGAAACCGTCCACTCCCATGCCCATGATCCGGAACAACTGGAACGGCTCTACCAAGCCGCGCTGAAGGCCGGCGAAGAGGCTGCCTTTTGGCAGGCGATCGAGAAGGGCCGCGCGACCGACCCTGACAACCTCCTCTATGCCGCCTGGTACTACCGCCTGAAGTCGGTCGCGGCGGCAGCCAAGGGGACGTTCGTCCGTTGGGGCTGGGCTGTCCCACTGGCTGTGATCAATGGTCTGCTGTTCTGGTGGCTTTCCGATGAGGCGCGCTTTGCCGTCCGGATCGCCGCCGGCGGTCGCCTGGATTACTCTACGTTCCTGCCCGTCCTTCTCTTGCTGGCCGCGCCGCTGGCGGCCGTCTTCGTGCTCGTCTACCTGACCCTTGCGGGGCGGCGGCGCTGGCTTCCGGCCGCGCTCATCGGCGCGGTGTTGGTCTTGGCCGCCGGCTACGTGCTCTGGGCCTACCCGCGCCTGGGTACGCGCCCCTTTCAGGAGCAGTACATCACGCTCATGGTCATGCACCTGCCTCTGTTGGCCTGGGCGGGGGTAGGCGCGTATCTGACCCGCGACCATCGCGGGGCGGGCGATCGCTTCGCCTTCCTGATCAAGTCGCTGGAAGTGTTCATCATGGGCGGCCTGTTTGCCATCGCCGGCGGGCTGTTCACGGGCATCACCGTCGCCCTGTTTTCGGCCTTGGGGATAGAACCGTCGGAGCTGATCATGCGCCTGTTTATTGCCGGGGGCGGTGGGCTGATCCCGGTCATCGCGGTGGCCGTGATCTACAATCCGTCCGTGCCGCCGTCCGCGCAGGCCTTCGACGAGGGCCTAAGCAAGCTCGTGGCGACACTGATGCGCACCCTGCTGCCCTTGACGCTCCTGGTGCTGATCGTCTACATTGGCTTTGTCCTGCTCAATTTCCGTGAGCCATTCGAGAATCGCGACGTGCTGATCATCTATAACGGGATGCTCTTTGCCGTCGTCGCACTCCTGGTTGGCGCGACGCCGGTCAGCCTGGCCGAGACCTCGCCGCGGGTAGCGCAGTGGCTGCGCTGGGCCATCGTCGCCGTCGCCGGATTGGCGCTGCTCGTCAGCCTCTACGCGCTGGCCGCCATCGTCTACCGTACCGCGCTCGACCGTCTCACGCCCAATCGCTTGGTGTTCATCGGCTGGAACGTCGTCAACATCGGCCTGCTGGCGCTCGTCGTCTTGGCCGGGGCGCGGGCCAGATCGTCGGACTGGCTGCAGGGGGTTCACCGCGCCTTTAGCATGGGTACGGTCGCCTATGCGGCCTGGTCGCTGGCGATGATCCTCGCCTTGCCCTGGCTGTTCGGGATCAATCAGGGCGCGATTGACGCCTTGCCCGCGTCCGTGCGCGAGATTGTCTACGAGTATCCCGACCCGATCTTGCTCAAGTGCACCGCCAGCCCCCACATCTATTTGCTAGACGAGGGCGAAAAGCGCTGGATCGACACCATCGCCACCTTCACCGATCGCGGCTACGCCTGGGGTGACGTTCGCTTCATCCCCTGCGACGACCTGCGCAGCCTGCCCGACGGCGAGCCTATCCCGGCCGACGCCGGCCCGCCGCCGCAGCCGTGAGCGTGGGGCGATTTGGCAAATCGCTCGACACCCACCGGTGCGTGGGTCGTGGGGCGATTTGGCAAATCGCCCTACAAGCGGACTACGAATCAAGCAGCAGCGCGCCATGCGCCGGCTCTAACCGCGCCGTGAAGTGGCGCAGCACCGGCGGCGCGTCCACGATCCGCAGGCCGCGGATGCGCTCCTTGAGGCTATTGACGTACAGGATCACCTCCGCCAGATAGTCCACGTGGCTCTGGGTGTAGACGCGGCGCGGGAAGGCCATGCGCACCAGTTCCATGGCCGCCGAGTGCTCGCTGCCATCCGGCCCCTGCCCGAACATCACCGAGCCAATCTCCACCGAGCGTACGCCCCCTTCCAGATACAGCACCAGCGACAGCGCCCAGGCCGGGTACTCCTCCTGCGGGATGTGCGGCAGCATGGCGCGGGCGTCGATGTAGACGGCGTGGCCGCCCGGCGGCTGGACGATGGGCACGCCGTTGGCGGTCAGGATGTCGCCCAGGTAGGCCACCGAGCGCACGCGGTATTGCAGGTAATCCTCGTGCAGCACCTCCTCCAGCCCTACGGCGATGGCCTCCAGGTCATAGCCCGCCAGACCGCCGTAGGTGGGGAAGCCCTCGGTCAGGATGAGCATGTTCTTGCACTTCTGGGCCAGCGCGTCGTCGTTCAGGGCCAGGAAGCCGCCGATATTGGCCATGCCGTCCTTCTTGGCGCTCATGGTGCAGCCGTCGGCGTAGCTGAACATCTCCTGGGCGATCGCCAGCGGCGTCTTCTCGGCGTACCCTTCCTCGCGGGTCTTGATGAACCAAGCATTCTCGGCGAAGCGGCAGGCGTCGAGGAAGAACAGCACGCCGTGGCGGCGGCAGCTCTCGCTGGCGGCGCGGATGTTGGCCATGCTGACCGGCTGGCCGCCGCCGGAGTTGTTGGTGACGGTGATCATCGCCAGGGGGACGTTGCCCGCCTTCTCGGTCAGCGTCCGTTCCAGTTCGTCCAGGTCGATGTTACCCTTGAAGGGCAGGACGCGGGCCGGGTCGCGCGCCTCGGCCGTGGGGATGTCGAGCGCCGCGGCCTTGCGGTACTCGACATTGGCGCGGGTTGTGTCGAAGTGGGTGTTGTTGGGCACGATGTCACCCGGCTTCAGCAGCGAGCCGAAGAGGATGCGCTCGGCGGCGCGCCCCTGGTGGGTGGGGATGATGTGCTTAAAGCCGGTGATGCGACGCGCGGCGGCCTCGAACTTGTAGAACGAGCGCGCCCCGGCGTAGCTCTCGTCGCCCAGCATCATGCCCGCCCACTGGCCGGAGGACATCGCCCCCGTGCCGGAGTCGGTCAGCAGGTCGATAAGCACGTCCTCGGCGCGGAGCAGGAAGAGGTTATAGCCCGCCTCACGCAGCAGCCGCTCTCGCTCCTCGCGGGTCGTCTGGCGGATGGGTTCGACGGTCTTGATGCGGAACGGTTCGATGATGGTCTTGAACTGCATGGGAAGCTCCGTGGGATAGTGGGATGGGCGGATTGTAGCGCCG
>NZ_JAYRVJ010000009.1:0-45306 GCF_041918635.1 Promineifilum sp. (SeqCode) | reverse complement strand
GTCAGGATGGACACGATCGCGGCCAGGGCGATGCCGATGAGCGCCCGCTCCAGGTCACGCGGCTGAACGACGAGCGGCGAGCGACGAGCAACGCTCTCCCCCGCTCCCCCGCTCCCCTGCACCCCGGCGCCCCGGCGCGCCACCCAGATCACCGCACTCACATTAATGACCAACGCCAACGGCGCCATATTGATGCGCGAGGCGGCGGCCAGGCCCAAGGCCAGACCGAACAGCGCCCACCAGCGCAGCCGCCAGCGCGGCTCGGCGTCGCCCAGCGAGGCGGCGCGCACGGCGGCGTAGAGCGCCAACGTGGTGAACACCGTCGCCCAGTTGTCCATCGTGAAGAAGTGGGACTGCTGGATGGGCATGACGGCCACAGCCAAAAGCAGCGCGGCGAACAGGCCGGCCCAGGCGCTATAGAGCCGCCGGCCGATCAGGAAGGTGAACAGAATGGAGACGAGATCGACCAGCGCCGACAGAGCGCGGCCGACCAGCTGGATGCCGTCGTAGCCAGTGTAGACGCGCTGGCACCAGGCGAGCGGCGCGCCGGCCACGTCGGCGGCGAAGTCGCAGACGCCGGCCATCCACTCGGCGGCGTAGCGCACCACCGTCATGGGCAGGTTGCCATAGACGTAGAAAGATTCGCCAAAGTTATACGGGTTGAGCGTCGAACGGGAGGTGCGCAGGTAGTCGAGGGGGTTCTCCACGCCGCTGATCTTGCCGGCTACAATGGTCAAGAAGCGCTCGTCGGGGTGGAGGTGGCTGCCAGCGTCCCAATCGAGGCCGACCAGGCGGAAATAGGCCCCCAGGGCGAGCACCGCCAGGAGCAGGATGACTACCAGCGCCTCGGCGCGCGCCGCTGCTCGCGCCGCCGCGTCCAGGTTGTCGTGTTCGATGTCGGTCACGCCCATCGTCGTCTGATCAATCGCTAGTCCGAAAGGATCGGTTTGGTTTTCGCTGCCACGCCCGCTCCACCGCCCATACCGGCCAGGTGCCATCAGCGCGCCATCTCATGTTTATACACGACAGGCGCGGTTGCGGCGTACTTTTTCTCTCTTTCTAATCAGGGGAGTGAAATTACCCGGAGATCTCGATCAGGCCCTCCAGCGCCGCCTGATCGACGACCGTCACCCGCCGGCCGCTCACGCGAATCCAGCCGGAGCGCCGGAAGCGGCCGAGGGCCTTGTTGATGCTGACCCGCGTCGCGCCGGTCATCTCGGCCAGGTCGGTCTGAGTGAGTGCCAGGTCAATGAGGACGCCATCCTGGGTCTTGCGGCCATACTGTTCGGACAGGTTGAGCAGCAGCCGCGCCAGACGCCCGGGTAGATCGAGGAAGAAGATGTCGGCCAGTTGGGTGTTGAGCCGACGAATGACGCGGGCCAGCATCTTCAGCACGTGCAAGGCGAAACCGGGGTTCTCACTCAGGTAGTGCATGAACTCCTCGCGGTGCAGCGTCCAGGTCTCAGTCGGCTCCAGGGCGACGGCCGTGGCCGAGCGCGGGGAGTCATCGAGCAGGGCCAGCTCGCCGAAGAAGTCGCCCGTGCCCAGGATCGCCAGCACGACTTCCTGCCCCTCGGGCGTGGTGTGGCTGATCTTCACCTTGCCGCGGCTGATCAGATACAGCAGGCCGCCCGGGTCGCCCAGGTGAAATATCACCTGACCGGGGCCGAAGCGGCGGGGAACCAGCCGTGTGGCGAGTTCATTGGCGTGCTCGTCCCCTAAATTGGTGAAGAAAGGCACCACCTGCAGGGCCTGTGCGGCGTTACTATCCCGTATTGCCATCTCCCATCCTCCCGCTCACTCGTCCTCTTGCTCCACCCTTCATTCTACTGCGTTCGCGGCGGCCCGCAACCGCTGACGCGCCTCGGCCAGCGCGGCGGTCACGGCGGCCTCACCGGCCGGCGGCCCCCCGCCCTGGGCGAAGGTAGGCCTCCCGCCGCCGCGCGCCCCGCCCAGGGCGGCCAGCGCCGGCTTGATCAACTCGCCCATCATCCCCGGCGCGTCGGCCGAGCGGCAAAAGAGTAGTTGCGCCTGCGCCCCGGCGCTGCCCAGCAGGCCGACCGTCCCGCCCGCCTCGGCCAGCAGCTTGCCCAACTGGCGCAGTTCGTCCGCCTCGCGCCCGGCGAAGACGCGGCACACCAGGCGCGCCGCGCCCAGCGGCTCGGCCTCGGCCAGCAGCTGTTGCGCCTCCAGCCCCAACAGAGCCGCCGACTGCCGCTTCAGCGTGGCGCGCAATCCCTTGGCCTCGTCCTGTAGCCGAACCACCGCCGGCAGCAGGTCGGCCTGCCCCGTGGTCAGCGCCTCGCCCAGGCCCGTCACCACGTCGTGCTTCTGGCGGTAGTCGGCCAGCGCCCGGCCGCCGCAGCAAAACTCGACGCGGGCGTTCGCGCCGCGCCGCTCGACCTTGAGCACCTTCAGCGCGCCAACCGCGCCGGTATGGGCCACATGCGTGCCGCCGCAGGCGGTCAGGTCAAACCCCTCGATGTCGATCAGCCGCAGCCGGCCGTCGCGGCCGGGCGGTATCTTGCGCAGCGGCAGCGCGTCCGCCTCGGCGCGCTCGACTTCGCGGGCGTGGACGGGGCGGTTTTGCCAGATGACCTCGTTCGCCAGCAGTTCGGCCGCGCGCCACAGCTCCGGCGTCACGTCGGCCCGATCCAGGTCGATGGTGACGCTCTGGGGGCTGAGGTGGAAACCGACCGTCTCGGCCTCGGCCACGCGGATGAACGCCTGCGAGAGGATGTGCTGGCCGGTGTGCTGCTGCATGTGGTCGAAGCGCCGCGGCCAGTCGATCTCCCCCGTCACCTCGCCCAGGCTCAGCGGCCCGTCGAGGACGTGCAGCACGGCGTCATCCGCCTCGCGCACCACCACGTCGAGCACCCGCGCCGTCCGATCCCTCTGGCGCAGACAGCCGGTATCGTTCGGCTGGCCGCCGGAGGTGGGATAGAAGTAGGTCTGGGCCAACCGGACGGCGGGCCGGCCAGCTTCCTCGGTCACTTCTTCGACAACCGATGCGAACCGGGTGGTGTAGGCGTCGGTATAGTAGGCGCGCCGCCCGCTCATGACGCGGCGCCGTCCTCCCCGTCGGCGATGGCCTGCGCCTGGAGCGGCGCGGCCGGCAAGGTCAGGTTGAAGCGCGCGCCACGGCCCACAGCATCATCAACCCAAATGCGGCCGCCGTGCGCCTCCACCGCCAACCGGCAAAAGGCCAGCCCCAGCCCCAGCCCCTTGGACGAGGAGCCGTCCTTGATGCGCTGGAACTTCTCAAAGATGACCTCGCGGTACTCCTTAGGGACGCCCGCCCCCTGATCGCTGACCGAAACGAGCACCATGCCATCGTCGGCCGCACGGCCCTCGACGCGGATCTGTTCGCCATTGTGGCTATACTTCAAGCCGTTGTCGAACAGGTTCAGCAAGACGCGGGTGATGACGTTCTCTTCGACCAGCAGCGGCGGCAAATCGTCGGCCAGCGTTGTGCGCAAGGCGACGCCGCGCCGCGCGAAGTTCGGCTCCTCGATCTCATAGGCGTCGCTGACCAGCTTGCGCAAGCTGACGACCGTCTGCCGCCCCACCGGCTGGCCCGCCTCCAGCCGGCTGATGTCCATCAGCGAGGCGATGAGCCGCTGGAGTTGGGCGCTGCTGCGCGAGGCGATGTCGAGCAGCGACAGCAGTACTTCGTCCTTGTCGGCCGTCTCCATCTGCATGCGCAACAGTTCGAGGGCCGAGATGACGTTGCTCAGCGGGCTTTGCAGGTCGTGGAGGAGCATGGCGATGAGGTCCTGGCGCATCTCCTCCAGTTCGACGCGGCTGGAGACGTCGTGGTAGATCCATTGCCACGTCCCTTCACGGCCGGGCGTCAGGCGGCGGGCGCGCACCTCGACGGCCAGCGTCACCTGCCGCTCCCGCCCGTCCTTCACGCGGCCGGCGACCACGCGGCTTTGGAAGCTGCTGGAACCGGGGCCGGTCAGTTTGTTCACGTCGGGCAGCGGCTCGGCCGGATGGTGGAGGTCGCGGATGTTGGCCGCCAGCAACGCCCGCCGCTCAATGCCGAAGAAGCTGAGCGCCTGGCGGTTGCCGTCGAGAATCTGGCCGGTGTGATCGGTCAGCAGAATGGGGTCGAAACCCTCGGCGAAGACGTGGCGGAAGCGCGCGTCGGCGTTCAGCGCCAGGCCGGCGCTGTCCATGTGGGGGAGAGGGGCTGTCTCGTTACTCATCAGATACAGTGCCAATTAGACCTGACAGGTCTGGGAACGTTCAAGTCAACTGTAAACTCGGTACAACGTCCAGGTCGAGGCTATCGCGCCGGCCGCGGATGAAGTGGAAGTGGGCCGCCGCGCCGATCATGGCCGCGTTGTCGGTGCAGAGCGCCAGCGGCGGCACGCGCACCGGCACGTCCAGCCGCGCTGTCATGGCCGCGCGCAAGGCCCGGTTGGCCGAGACGCCGCCGGCGACGTGGACGGCGGTGGCTCCCGTCGCCGCCGCGGCGGCCGCGGTTTTGCTGACCAGCGCCTCCACCGCGGCAGCCTGGAAGCTGGCGGCCAGGTCGGCGACGGGCATGACTGTCGGCGAATGGTACTGGCTGACCTGGCGCATGACGGCCGTCTTCAGACCGCTGAAACTGAAGTCGTAGCCATGCTCCTGCTCCATCACCGCGCGCGGGAAGCGGTAGGCGGCCGGGTTGCCCCGTTCGGAAGCCTCATCGATGGCCGGGCCGCCGGGATAGGGTAGACCCAGCAGGCGGCCCACCTTGTCGAACGCCTCACCGGCGGCGTCGTCGAGCGTGGCCCCGAGCAGTTGGTACTGGCCGTGGCCGCTCATCAGGTACAGCTCGGTGTGGCCGCCGCTGACGACCAGGGTCAGCACCGGGAAGCGGATGGCCGGGGCCACCTCGGTGAGCCAGAGGGAGTAGATGTGGCCCTCGATGTGGTTGACGCCCAGCAGCGGCAGGCCGCGGCTGACGGCCAGCCCCTTGGCGAAGTTCATGCCCACCAGCAGCGACCCGACCAGCCCCGGCCCGCGCGTGACGGCGACGCAGTCCAGGTCGCCGAAACCCAGATGGGCCTGACGCATGGCCTGGTCGACAACGGCGTGGATGACCTCGACGTGCTGGCGCGAGGCGACTTCAGGGAAGACACCCCCGTAGCGCGCGTGCAGGTCGGTCTGGCTGGCGACGACGTTGCTCAGGATGGTGACGCCGTCGCCGATGACCGCCGCGGCCGTCTCGTCACAGGACGTTTCGATGGCCAGGATTCGGGTCGAGTGTTCCTTTACGTCCATAATGATCCTAACACAAAGCCGCTTCGTTCGTAGTCAGGCAATACATTGCCGTTCTTCTGGCGAGCCGGAAGAACGGCAATGAATTGTCTGACTACGAGCCGCGATTCATCGCCGTCCGCTCGACGGCCCGCAGCAGGGCCTCCGCTTGACCCGGCAGCACAGTGCGCGGATCGAGCAGCAGGCGATCGTCCTGGATGCGGGCAATGACCGGCCGGCGGCCGGCCCGCAGCCGCGCGGCGAATGCCTCGGCGCTCAGCCCGTCCGGCGTCACAGCCACCAGCCGCGTCGGCAGGCTCGCGCCGGGCAAACTGCCGCCGCCGACGCGCGATTCGCCCGGCAACGTCTCGGCGCGCAGGCCGGCCCGCGTTAGATGGGCCGCCCACGCCTCGGCCTCGGCGGCGATCTCGGCCGCCGGTCGGGCGATCATGCCCCAGACGGGCACGCGCTCCGGCTGTCCAGTCAGATAGTGGCCTAGCGTCGCCGTTAGGGCCGCCAGGGCCATTTTGTCAGCGCGGACGGCGCGGGCCAGTGGGTGTCGCTTCAGGCGCGCTACCAGGTCGGCCCGGCCACACAGGATGCCCGCCTGTGGGCCGCCCAGCAGCTTATCGCCGCTGAAGGCGACCACGTCACAGCCGGCGCGCAGGCCGTCGGGCACGGTTGGCTCCGGCTCCAGGCCGTAGGGGGCTACGTCGAGCAGCGCGCCGCTGCCCTGATCGAACAGCAGCCACAGGTCGCGTTCATGGGCCAGTTCGGCCAATTCGGCCAGTTCCGGCTGGCTGGTAAAGCCGGTAATCTGGTAGTTGGAGTGGTGGACGACCAGGATGGCCGCGGTGTCCTCGGTGATGGCCTCGGCGTAGTCGCGCCGGTACGTGCGGTTGGTCGTGCCCACCTCGACCAGACGCGCCCCCGATTGGGCCAGCACTTCCGGGATGCGGAAGCCGCCGCCGATCTCCACCAGTTGGCCGCGGCTAATGATGACTTCGCGCCCGCGGCAGAGGGCAGTCAGCAGCAACAGGACGGCCGCCGCGTTGTTGTTGACGACGAGCGCCGCCTCCGCGCCCACCAGCCGCGCCAGCAGGCGCTCGGCGTGGACGGCGCGCGAGCCGCGGCGCCCCTCCTCCAGGTCGTATTCCAGCGTCGAGTAGCCGGACGAGACGGCGGCCACCGCCGCCAGGGCGTCGTCGCTGAGTGGGGCGCGGCCCAGGTTGGTGTGGACGATGATGCCCGTGGCGTTGATGACCGGCCGGAGTGTGGGGGCCAGCAGGCTCTCCAGCCAGGCCCGCGCGCCGACAACCAGTTCCCAATCGGGCAGGGCCTCATCCTCGCGGCCGTCACGCAGGGCGGCACGGGCCTCATCCAGCGCGGCGCGCAGGGCCTCGGTCGCCAGTGGCCGGCCGTAGGCCGCGGCCAGTTCGTCCGCGCCGGGAGCGCGGAGCAAACGATCCACACTGGGCAAGTCGCGCAAGGCGCTGGCGGGAGGGGCAATAGTGGTCGGCACGCGCTACCCCCTATGAGGGCGAACCCTGCTCCTGGGCCGCCGCCGCGCGCGCCCGGATTTGCAGCAGGAGCTCGAACAGGATGAACACGCCGGCCATCAGCGCCGCCACGGCCAGGCCCAGGGTGCGGTTCATCTGCAACCAGAGGCAGAAGGCAACCCACAACCCGGCGTAGAGCGATTGGCGCAGCACGGCCAGGATGCTCGGCGGCTGGTCGCGCAGGTGGGGTGGGTTCAGGCGCTTGTTCAGGTAGTAGGCCAGGGGCATGAACAGCCCGGCGACGGCCACAACGACGGAGGCCAGGAAGGCCAGGATGATCTCGTTGTTGGCGGCAGCCAGCAGCATGGCCGCGTCGACGCGCTGCTGGGCCGTGGCGCGAACCAGTTCGATGCGGTTCACGTCGAACGGCCACATGGTGTTGACGACGCGATTGACCGCCAACAGGCCGAGCGCGACCAGACCGGCGCTGAGCGCCAGTACGGGTAATACTCCCAATCGCCGGGCAAAGTTACGCATGGCGGGATTATACACCAATTGACCCATTATGTTACGTCATGGCCAGGCTGGGTCAGCAGATGGAGCAGCGCCCGGCCGTACGCCTCGCTGGCCGTAGCCTCGTCGAAGGCCAGCCGCTCGCCGCCGATGCCAATGGCGCAGCGATAGCCGCCGGCCACGCGCCGCAACTCCAGCGCGGCCTCGTCTCCGGCGCGTTCCAGGGCGCCGGCCAGCGCCTCGCGCAACTGCTCCTCCGTGGGCAGCCAGATGACCTCAGTGGTGAAGATGTAGTCGAGCGCCCACTCGGCCGTGCCGTGGAAGGCCACCACCGGCCAGCCCTGCACCAGGTCGGTGTAGGCCATCATGTCGGCCAGGACGTAGACGCGATCATCCAGGCCGCGGTCGGGAATGGCGAAGAAGTCGTGCATGGTGGTGCGCCATAGCAGACCGGCCTGTTTGAGTTCCAGGGCCAGCGCGACGGGGATCATGACGCCTCCCACGGGTTGAGCATGGTCTGGATAAGCAGCGGCCGGCCGATCTTGACGTTGGCGCGGCGGGTCGCCAGCCACAGCACCAGGTCGGCAATGTCCTCCGGATAGAGGCAGCGCTCGCGGTTCAGCCCAACCGAGTCCTGTGTCATCTCGGTCACGACCATGCCTGGGCAGACGGCATTGACGCGGATGTTGTGCGCCTGGTTCTCGCGCTGGATGATCTCGCTCAGGGCGTTCAGCGCGTGTTTGGAGACGCCGTAAGCGCCATCTCCCTCATAATACTCCACGCCCGACTCGGAACTGATGTTGATGATGTGCCCCTCGCCCTGCTGGCGCATGAGCGGCAGGACGGCCCGCGCCATCAGGAATGGCCCGCGCAGGTTGACCGCCATGACGCGATCCCACTCCGCGACGTCGTGGGCGTGAATCGGCCCGCCGCCGTAGATGGCGGCGTTATTCACCAGCAGGTGGACGGCCCCGTAGGTATCCACCGCCGCCGCCGCCACTCGCGCCGCGTCCGCCTCCTGGGACACGTCGGCAGCCACGGGCAGCGCCGCGCCTCCCTCGGCCGCGATCGCCCCAACCACGCGGGCCAGCGCCGCCTCGCGCCGGCCGCAAATCACCACGTTCATGCCGTGACGGGCCAGCGCCATGGCAACGCCCTCGCCAATGCCGCTACCGCCGCCGGTGATGATCGCCGTCTTTCCCCGCAGATCGGTCATTTTGCCCTTCCCTCACTCATTGTTTGCCGCTTGCCCGCCGGATGGCGCGCCACTATGCTATCATTGAGCACCGATGAGCGCGCTACCGGCCCATTTTACCCACTTACACGTGCATTCGCATTTCTCGCTGCTGGGCGCGACCGGTTCGCCGGCGGAACTCGTGGCCCGCGCGCGGCAGGACGGGCTGAGCCAGCTGGCCCTGACCGACAGTAACGCCTTGCACGGCGCAGTGGCCTTCGCCCGCGCCTGTGGCGCGGCCGAGATACGCCCCCTCATCGGCATGACGGCCAGCCTGGCCCTGCCGGCTGAAGATTTGCGGCCCGACCGGCACGCCAGTTGGGGCCGGCTGGTACTGCTGGCCGCCGGCCCGGAGGGCTACCGCTCGCTGTGCCGCCTCACCTCGCTTTACTGGACCGACCCCGACTACGAGCGGCGGCGGCGCATGGGCTTCCAGTGGGCCGAACTGCGGGAGCACGCGCGCGGCCTCATTTGCGTGACCGGCGGACGCACCTGCTGGCTGGAGCGGCTGCTGCGCGCCGGCAATCTGGCCGCCGCCACCCGCTACGTGGCCCGGCTGGGCGGCCTGTTCGACGAGCGCTGCGCTTTGAGCATCAGTCCCGATCTGATGGCCCCGCCGCTGCGCCCGCTGGCGGACGAGATCATGGCCCTCGGCGCGCGCTTCGGCCTGCGCGTCGCCGCCGCCCAGCCTATCTTCTGCCTGGAGGAGGCGCGCCGGCCGCGCCTGCGCCTGCTGGCGGCCATCGACGCCAACCGCCCGCTGGCCGAGGCGGAACGGGAGCCCATCGCCGGCACACTGCCCGACTACGGCGAGGCGGCGACGGCCATCGCCTGGCCCGCGCCGGACGAGCTGGCCCGACGTTACGAGGAGTGCCCCGACCTGCTGCGCGCCGCTGGCGAGGTAGCCGATGAGTGCGGCGAGGCGCTGCCCGACGGCCGACTGCTGTGGCCGGTGCTGGCCGACGTGGGCGGGCGGTCGCCGGTCGAAGCGCTGCGCGAGGCGGCGGCGACCGGGCTGGCAGCGCGCTACCCGGCCGACGCGCCGCCAGCCGCCGGCGAGCGGCTGGCCCGCGAGATCGCCGCCATCGGCGACTACGGCTACGCGCCGCTCTTTCTGCTGGTGGCCGACGTCGTCCGCTTCGCCCGCGCGGCTGGCATCCCAGTCAGCACCCGCGGCAGTGTGGCGAACTCGCTACTGGCCTACTGCCTGGGCATCACCGGCGTAGACCCGATGGCCCACGACCTGCTGTTCGAGCGCTTCCTCAGCCCGGCCCGCCGCAGCCCGCCCGACATCGACCTCGACTTTTGCAGCCGCCGCCGCGATGAGGTGCTGGACTATATTCGCCGGACGTATGGCGACGACCGGGTAGCGCTGGTCAGCACGATGAACACCTTCCGGCCGCGCTCGGCGGTGCGCGAAACGGGCAAGGCGTACGGCCTGCCGGACGAGGTGATTGATCATCTGGTCGAGCTGCTGCCGGAAGGGTGGCATCCCGACCCACGCCGCCGCTCGACTGAGACGGTAGAAGACGTGCTGGCGAAGCTTGATGACCCGATTCATCGTGAAGTCGTCCGGGAGGCGTATGGCCTGGTGGGCCTGCCCCACCACGCCGGGCTGCACCCCGGCGGCGTGGTCATCACCCCCGGCCCGCTGACCGACACCGTGCCGGTGCTACTGTCGGCCAAGGGCTTCCTGGCGACGCAGTACGAGCACGCCGACGTGGAGGCCATCGGCCTGCCCAAACTCGACCTCCTGGGCATCCGCGCCCTGACGGTGCTGGCCGATGCCGCCGAATTGGTGCGCCGCCATCACGACCCGGTCTTCCAACTCGACGCCATCCCCGCCGACGATCCGGCGACGGGCGACCTGCTGGCCGAGGCGGAGACGATCGGCGTCTTCCAGTGCGAATCGGCCGGGGCGCGGCGCACGTTGCGCCAACTGGCGGCGCGCAACGTGGCCGATCTGGCCGTTGCCGGGGCGTTCTTCAAGCCTGGCCCGGCCATGGGCGGCATGGTCCGCGCCTTCATCCGGCGCTATCGCGGCCAGGAGCGGGTGACCTACCTCCACCCCTCGCTGGAGCCGATCCTGAGCCGAACTCAGGGCGTGCTGCTCTTCCAGGAGCAGGTGTTGCGGCTGGCCCGCGAGATCGCCGGACTGAGTTGGGAGCAGGCGGACGGGTTACGGCGGGGCATGAGCCGCTTCCGGGAGCATGAAATGGCCGCGCTGGCCGCCGCGTTCGTGGAGGGGTGCGGTCGCCCCGCGCCGGAGGGGCCGGGCATGAGCCGCGAGGGGGCGACCCGCCTGTGGGAGCAGGTCATCGCCTTCGCCGGCTATGGCTTCAACCAGGGACACGCCACGGCCTACGCCAACGTGAGCTACCGCTCGGCCTACGTGAAGGCCCACTGGCCGGCCGAGTTTCTGTGCGCCCGGCTGGCCGACGCGGGCGGCTTCCACCACCCGGCGATCTACATGGCCGAGGCAACCCGGCTGGGCATCGCCGTCCGGCCGCCCCACGTTAACCACAGCGAGGCGCGCTTCGCCCTGAGCTACGAGGGGGAGCAGCCCGTCCTGTGGATGGGGCTGGGACAGGTGCGCGACCTGCGCGCAGCGTCGGTGCGGGCTATCGCGACGGGGCGATTGACCGCGCCCTACAACAGCCCCGGCGATCTGCTGGCCCGCGTGCCGCTCCAGGCCAAGGAGATTACCCATCTCATCCGCTGCGGCGCGCTGGATGGATTGGGGGATAGCCGGGCGGCCATGCTCGACGAGGCGCACACGGCCGGCCGGGCCGGCAGCGCCCGCCAGCTGAGCTTCGCCTTCGCCGGCAGCGACCCGCCGCCAGCCGAGACGGCCGCCCAGCGCGCGACCTGGGAGACGGAGCTGCTCGGGCAGCCGGTCAGCGTCCATCCGCTCGAATTGGTCGCGCCGCCGGAGGGGGCGACGCCGTTGCGCCGGCTGCCGGACATGCCGGGCCGGCCAGTGGTGGTGAGCGCGGTGCGTGTGCCGGGCTGGCCGGGCGGGCCGGGGTTCTTCATCGGCGACGGTGAGACGTTCGTCATTGCCCGGCTGGACAAGCAGTTGGCCGCGGAGCGCGTACGCCGGCCGGTGTGGCGGCCGATGCGGCTGGCCGGGCGGTGGTTGCGGGATGAGTGGGGGAATGGGTGGTTTCAAGCGGAAGAATTAAGAATTATGAATTATTAAGCAAAGCTCAGGTCACAAGTTCATAATTCATAATTTCTCTCAGGGGGTATGAGATGAGAGCAAGGGCGATACTCTGGTTGGTGTTGATGCTGGTGTTGGCGGTGCTGCTGGCGGCGTGCAGCGCGAGCGGCGGGGATAAGGGAGAAGAGATCGAAGAGAACGCGGGCGGGCCGGAGGCGCTGGATGGCGGCTTCGTCTGGCAGCGCGTGGGCGGCATTGCCGGCTTCTGCGACGTGGTCACCGTCGGCGCGGGTGGCCCGGCGACGGCCGCCTCCTGCGCCAGCGAGCCGCCGGAGACGCTGGGCGAGACGACGCTGACGGCGGCCCAGGCGCAACAGGTGGCCGGCTGGGTGGCGCGGCTGGCCTCGTTCGAGCACGAGCAGAGCGACCCGGCCACGGCCGACGCCATGACCATCACCATCACCTTCACCGGCCGGGGGGACGAGCAGCCGACCGACGCCGATATTGCGGCCATTGAGGGGCTGGCGGTGGAGGTGTTGCGGGCAGTGGCGGCGCGATAGCTTGTGGCGCGAAAGAATGGCTACGGATTTGGACGGAAGGGACGGATGAAGAACGGATTGAAAACAATGTTGAATCCGTTCTTCATCCGTCTCTTCCGTCCAAATTCGTAGCCATTTCTCCCCCTTCAAACTAAAATAGTAGAATCCGGTTTCTCAGAAGAAACCGGGTTTCTACGACAACGACGTGATCATCGACGCCCCCGCCAAATGCCCCCTCAAGACCCTTTGTGCAGGCGCGGCTTTTGCGCGCACTGCGGCGGCCCCTTTCCCGGCCGTCATCCTGGCCCAGACAGCCGACTTCACCTTCACTATCGAGCCGGCCCTGCCCGCCGCGCTGGAGCGGCTGCGGCGCGAGCCGGACATCGACCTGCTACTCCTCGACGCCGACGACGCCCCCCTGCCCGACCTGCTCGCCTTCGCGCGCGAGGCGCGGCGGCTGCGGCCGGACGCGCCGCTCGTCGCTTTCTCAGCCCGCTCCGGCGACCGGGCGCGCTACCTGCTGCGTGAGGGGGCCGCCTGGCAGTTCACCAAGGGCGCACGCGAACTGACCCACCTGGCCTGCGCCCTGCGTCGCCATCTGCCGGCCCCGGCTGGGAACAGGCGGCCCGACTCGGCCCTGCTCCCCAACCCCTACGTCGTCGGCCGCCCGCTCGCCGGCCCGGCCGAGACGCTGTACGTCGGGCGGGAGGAGGTGTTCGCCTGGCTGGCCGAGAATCTCCACGCCCCCAGCCGCCCCAACGCCCTGCTGCTCCACGGTCAACGGCGCGTGGGCAAGACCTCGACGCTTTATCAGGTCGCCGCCGGGCGGCGCGGCGATCCTCTGCGTCGGCATCCCATCCGGCCGCTCACGCCCGTCTATATTGACCTGCAACGCCTGGCTGGCTGCCACACGGGCGAGTGGCTGTGCCATGTGGCCGGCGACGTAGCCCCGCAAGCGCACGCCAACGGCCACACCGGTGACGCCCTGCCCGATGAATCCCCTTATGCCGTGCTGGAGCGGGCGCTCGACCGGGCCGAGGCGGCGCTGCCGGCCGGGGGGCTGCTGCTCATCGCCGTGGACGAACTGGAGCAGCTGCGGGCGGGCATCGAGGGCGGCCGGCTGGAGCCGGAACTGCTGCCCTTCCTGCGCGCCCAGATGCAGCACCGCGAGCGGACGGCCTTCCTGCTCTGCGGCGGCCCCGGCGCGCTCGACCCCTTCTGGCGGCCCCTTCTCGACCTGTGCGCCCGGCGCGAGCTCGGCCCGCTCGACCGGGCGGAGACCGAGGTGCTGGTGCGCGGGCCGCTGGCCGGCGCGCTGACCGTGGAGGATGAGGCCGTGGAGCGCATCTGGGACGCCACCGCCGGCCACCCCCTCGCCGTCCAGACCCTCTGCCACCGCCTGGTCAGCCTGCTCAATGAGCAGGGTCGCCACGACCTCCGCCCGGCCGACGTCGCCCACGTTCTAGAAACCTTGATCGCGGAGGACACTCACCAATGGCTGCCCCAATCTGCGTAATCTGCGGATTGTTCTTCTGCGGATTCTTCTTTCTTCGGAGATGATATGAAGTCGCCCTACCTCGTCGGCCCCCCCATCCGCCAGTCGTTCGACTTCTTCGGCCGCGCCGGCCAGACGCGCCAGTTCTTCGAGACGCTGGATGGCGTGCAGGCTCAATGCGTCAGCATCCTCGGCCTGCGCCGCGCCGGCAAGACCTCCTTCCTGCGCCACGTCGCCGACCCGGTGGTCATGGCCGCCCACCTGCCCGACGCGGCGCGCTACGCCCTGCTCTACGTCGATCTCTCCGCCTGCCGCAACGCCGCCGACTTCTACGGCCGCGTCGGCCGGCGGCTGTTGGGTCTCCTCTCGCCCCGTACCGCGCCGGGCGACGCCGCCCCGGCCGACGTCTATGCCGTGGAGTCGCTGCTCTATGAGCTGGGCGAGCGGCGCGTCGTCTTGCTGCTGGATGAGTTCGATCACCTGCGCGCTGCCGACTTCGGCGGGGAGTTCCTGACTGAGTTGCGCGCCCTGGCCAGCGTGTGGGACTACGAGTTGGCCTACGTCACCGCGTCCTATTGGGATCTGTACCGGTTGGGGGCCTTCGCCGGCCTGCCGCCCACGTCGCCCTTCTACAACATATTCTACCCGACGCCCATTTACCTCTCCAGCCTCGGCCCGGCTGAACTGGATGAGTTGATCCGCGTCCCCGCCCGGCGGGTGGGCATCGCCGCCGACGATGAGGATGTGGCCGCCATCCGCCATATCGCCGGCTCGCTGCCCTTCTTTGTCCAGGCTACGGCCGCCGTCTGGCTGGGCCACAAGGCGGACGCCCAGCGGCCCACGCCGGCCGGCGTCACGCCGCGCCTGGTGTCGGAGATGGGGCCATACTTCGAGCAGTGGTGGAGCTGCTTCAGCGACGTGGAGCGGAGTGTGCTGCTGGCCGTGGCCGGGGAGCGGCCGGTCGAGCGCCTACCTTACGACGAGGCGGAGATTCGCGGGGCGGCGGCGCGGCTGCGCAGCTATGGTGTGCTGGCCGACACGGGCGGGCATCTGTGGGCGGATAGCTTGTTGTTCAGCGAGTGGTTGCGGCAATCCTCTAGACCTCAGAGGTTTGCGGCAAACCTCTGAGGTCTGCCAGAAGTGTGGCATACAAGTCTGCCAACTCCCCCGCCGCCCGCTCCCAGCTGAACCGCGCCGCCTGCACCGGGCCGGCCGCGGCCAACGCGCGCCGCGCCACCTCGTCCGACAGCAGTCTATCCATCGCTGCCGTCCAGCCCGCCTCGTCGTGGGGCGACAGGGCCAGCGCCGCGGCCGCGCCGTCCGTCCGCACCACCTCCGGCAGGCTGGAGGCGTCGGACGTGACCACCGGCGCGCCGCAGGCCATTGCCTCCAGCAGCGGCAGGCCGAACCCCTCATAGAGGCTGGGGAAGACGAACAGGTCGGCCGCCGAGTACAGTGCGGGCAGGTCGGCATCGTCCACGAAGCCGGCCAGCTGCACCCGGTCGCCCAGCCCCAGCCGCGCGATCTCGGCCAGCAGCCCCTCCACCAGCCAACCCCGCCCGCCGGCGATGACCAGCGTGTGCGGGTGGCGCTCGGCCAGCGGCGCGAAGGCGCGCACCAGCATCTCGTAATTCTTGCGCGGCTGCACCGTGCCGACGGTCAGCACGTAGGGCCGGTTGCCCAGGCCGTAGCGGGCGCGCACGGCGGCCAGCGCCGCCAGGTCGCGCACCGGCCGGAAGCGCGGGTTGACGCCGCTGTAGAGCACCGTCACCTTGCCCGGCGACACCCCCCACACCGCCTCCAGGTCACGCCGCGTGGCCTGGGAGTCGGCCAGGATGTGACCAGCCCGCGCCACCGACCGGGGCACGACGCGGTTCAGATAGACCACCAGCCGCGCCGGAAACGTCTCCGGGTAGTGGATGAAGGACAGATCATGGACAGTCAGCAGCGTGGGGATGTCACCGCGCACCGGCGGCAGCACGAAGTCGGGCGAGTGGAACAGGTCAATCGGCCCGGTGAAAAACTGGACAGGCAGTGGCAGGTTGGCGCGATACCACAGCCGGTAGAGCCAGCGCTCGTCCACCGGGGCCGGCCGGTGCGCCACGTGGGCCGCGGCCGGCAGCGAGTCGGGTACGGGCGGCGCGGCCGGCGGTCGGGCGGAGAAGAGCGTATACCGATACTGCGGCGCGGCACTGACCAGGGCGTGGATCAGTTCGCGGGTGTAGCGGCCGATGCCGCCCCCCTGCGTCAGGGCCGCGGTCACGTCGAAGCCGATGGTCGCGCCGCGCTTCACTCGACGTCGTTATAGGTCCAGTGCCGGTTGGCGAAGAAGTTCCAGAACAGGACGACGACCACCGCCACGCCCAGCGACAGGTTGTCTGCCAGGCGCGTCGTGTACGCCTGGAGCGGCCCGATGCTGCTGATGAACGAGCGGAAGAGGGGCGTCATCAGGAAGACGATGGGGATACGGATGAGCACGCCGACGATGCTGACCAGGAAGAACATGGTGAACTGCCGGCGGCGGGAGCGGGAGCGCGAGTCGGGGTACGTCCAGTAGCGGTTCCACAGGAAGTTGCTGAACACGGCGGCGACGAACGAGATGGATGAAGCCAGCGTCGGGCCGAGGTGGGTAATGAAGTAGTCGCCGAAGCCCATACCGGCCAGCAGCGTGTAGAGCGCCGCCCCCGGCGACACAAGGTCATTCATCGGGTTCAGCAGGAGGTTGAAGAAGCCGAAGTCGACCACAAAGCCGATAGCGCCGACGATCAGGAACTTGACAAAGCGCTTGGCCTCCCTGGGATTAATCCCAAAGCGGCTTGAAACGTCCGTAATTAGCATGCCCACTTTTGACATTCCTTTGAAGCATCCACAGATTTCACAGATTGCACAGATTTCAAGAGAGGCGTTGTGCCGCATCTGTGAGCGGTTCATCTCATTGATCGTTGGCCCCGCGACTCTTGCCCACTCGCAGGGCGGGTTTGAAACCCGCCCCTACACCGGGCAAATGTCGTCCGTAGGGGCGGGTTTGGAAACCCGCCCTACATCATAAAACCCACGCCAGACAAGCAATTGTAGCAGACCGAGCATCCCGCCCAGGTGGATGTAGATATTATTCACGTATAGTTTATCCACGAGGTGGTGGACTGCCAACGCCGCCCAGGCCGCCAGCAACCCTACGGCCACCCCACGCTCCGGCCACGCCAGCCGCCGCGCCAGCCACACCGTCTGGCCGACGACGAACAGCCAGAAGAGCGCGTAGGCCAGCAAACCGGGCGCGCCCACTTCGGCCAACAGGTTGAGGTAGTAGTTGTGGGCGTGGCCCAGCGCGTCGGGCCAATTGATGAGCGCGTAGTCGGGATAGGCGGCGGCGTAGTTGCCGAAGCCGACGCCGCTCCACAGGTCGTCGCGGGCCATATCGGCCGCCGCCTGCCAGTGGGCCAGCCGCTCCAGCACGGCGTAGTTGGCGTCGTTGATGTCCACGCCGCGCACGTCCCCCAGGCGGAACTCGTCGCCGAAGCCGCTCAGCCGGTCGGCCACCGACAGCGCCGGCCCGAACCCGGCCGACACGCCCAGCCACAGCCCCCCGCCCAGCACGACCGCCGCC
The DNA here is from genome assembly GCF_041918635.1 of Promineifilum sp. (SeqCode). NCBI lineage: Bacteria > Bacillati > Chloroflexota > Ardenticatenia > Promineifilales (SeqCode) > Promineifilaceae (SeqCode) > Promineifilum (SeqCode) > Promineifilum sp. (SeqCode). The sequence continues at coordinate 28,009 of NZ_JAYRVJ010000009.1, read as the reverse complement.
ACGCCGGCCACGGCCGCGCCCACCGCCACCCGCCGCGCGCTGAACAGCAGCAACACCGCCCCGCCGGCCAGAAAGCCCAGCCACGCCCCGCGACTCCACGAAAAGACCAGCCCCAGTGTTCCCGCCCCCGCGCACAATAGGGCAAAAATCAGCCAAATGATATGAGCGCTCCGAGACTGGGTTGGTGTGATGATGGCGTGATCAGAGAAGAGGAACACAGAGCTGTGTAACTCTGTGTTCCTCTTCCTCTTAACGCCAGCCAGGTACGCGGCATAACCCAATGCCACCCCCGCCCCCAGGAACGCCGTCAAATTCATATACCCGCCGAACGGGTTGGGCTGCTCGAACGTCCCATAGGCGCGATAGAAGCGGCCCAGGACGAGGAAGTGCTCCGGCCCATCGCCGCGCAACCCGAATTGCCAGACGCCGATGAGCGCCTGGATCAGCCCGGCCAGCAGCAGCGCCGCCAGCACCAGGCGCAAGACGGCCGGGCGACCCACCGGCCGGCGCGTGGGGTCGTCGGCCAGGTCGAGCATCAGCCAGACGATCAAGCCCATCTCCAGCCATTTCAGCAGTTCGACCAGACCCAGCGGGATGGAGTAAGCGTCCAACAGGCCCAGGGCGGCGACGGCGACGAAGAGCAGCCACGGCCCATTGAACGGCGTGGCCGGGACGCACAGCCGCCGCCGCGCCAGCCCGCCGCCGATCCACGACGCCAGCGCCAGCAGCAGCGCCGCCTGCCCGCTATCCAGCAGGGCGCTGCCCAGAACGACGTTCTCCAGCGCCCCCAGCGGCCCGACCAGCAGCGCCAGCGCCAGCCCGAAGAGCGGGTTGATCAGCGCCAGCAGCACGGCCGCCGCCAGCGCCACCGCCCCTGCGGCGACTGGCAGCGGCAGTCGGACGACGGCCAACCCGACCATCACGGCGATAGCCAGAAAGAGCGCTGCCCGTCGTCCGTCGTCTGTCGTCAGTAGTCCGCTCAAAGCCTCTGCCGGAAGTAATCAATAGTCTGCGTCAGCCCTTCGTCGGCCGGCACGCGCGGCTCCCAACCCAGTAACTCGCGGGCGCGCGTGATATCCGGTCGGCGCACCTTTGGGTCGTCCACGATGCGGTCGTCGGTCGGCTCAATGCAGATGATCGGTGATTGACTGCGCGCCCGCTCTACGATCCGCTCGGCCAGTTCCATGACAGACATCTCAGTATAGGGGTTGCCGATGTTCACCGGCAACGTCTCGTTAGAGTGCAGCAGTCTGTAGATGCCCTCGATCAGGTCAGAATAGTACTGGAAGGCGCGCGTCTGCGTACCCCGACCGTAAACGGTCAGCGGCTGGTTGGTGAGGGCCTGATAGATAAAGTTAGGCACGACGCGACCGTCATTCAGGCGCATGCGCGGCCCGTAGGTGTTGAAGATGCGCACGATGCGCGTCTCCAGGCCATGATAGCGGTGGTAGGCCATCGTGATCGCCTCGGCGAAGCGCTTGGCCTCGTCGTAGACGCCGCGCGGGCCAATGGGGTTGACGTGACCCCAGTAGCTTTCGGGCTGCGGGTTCACCTCCGGGTCGCCGTACACCTCCGAGGTGGAGGCCAGCAGAAAGCGCGCCCCCTTATGCTTGGCCAGGCCCAGCGTGTTGTGCGTGCCCAGCGAGCCGACCTTGAGCGTTGGGATGGGGTACTCCAGATAGTCGTTGGGACTGGCCGGCGAGGCGAAGTGCAGCACGGCGTCGATCGGCCCGGCGACGTAGATGTACTGGCTGACGTCGTGCTTGATGAAGCTGAATCGGTCGTGGCCGGCCAGATGGGCCAGGTTGTCCATGCTGCCGGTCAGCAGATTGTCCATGCCGACCACGGTGTGGCCCTCGGCGATGAAGCGATCACAGAGATGTGAGCCGAGGAAGCCGGCCGCGCCGGTGATAAGTACGCGCATAGGTTCTCCAAAGCTATAGGGCCAGCGCCCTGGTTTCAGTCCGCAATTCTACCCTGCGTCCCCCAAACGGGCGAGAGCGTCCGCTCTCAATCGTCCAGCACCACGATCCGCCCCTGCGTGCCATCCACTCGAATCCGCTGCCCGTCCTTCAGCCGGCTCGTCGCCTGATGCACGCCCACCACGGCTGGGATGCCGTACTCCCGCGCCACCACCGAGCCGTGGGTCATCATCCCGCCCACCTCGGTGATGAGCCCGCCAGCAGTTAGAAAGAGCGGCGTCCAGCCCGGGTCGGTGCCGGGACAAACCAGAATCTCGCCCGGCGCGAGTTGCGTCCCGAACGGATCCAGCACGACGTGAACGACCCCCTCGGCCACGCCCGGCGAGACGGGGCTGCCGATGATGACATCTCCGGCGTCGCTCAGCGCGCCCAGCCCCTCGTAGAAGGCCCGGCCGTCGCTGACCAGCACGCGCGGAACCTGGCGGCGGCGCGCCTCGCGCTCGTAGAGGGCGCGACGCTCGGCGATCAGACGGCGATAAATCGCCTGACTACCAACCTCATTGCGGGAGAGGCTCTCTAATTCAGTGATGGTCAGGAAGAACAGGTCGTCGGCCTGCTCAATCGTCCCCGCCGCGGCGAACGCCTCGCCCACGTCCAGCAGCGCCGCACGAACGATCCCCATGACGCGTACGGCGAAGAACTTGGGGCTTTCGCGCGCGCCCATCATCAGCCGGACGCGCGTGGCGGCGGCCCGCGCCACCTTCTCCTTGAGCCACCCGCCGCGCTGGCGGCGGGCGACGGCGGCCAACGCCTCCACCGCCTCGGCCGCCGCCCGCTCGCCGCGCGCAAACACCACGTCGGGCGCGGCTGCCGGGTCAATCTGGAGGTAGCTCTGCAGGGTGCGCATCACCGGCGCCGGCTCCTCGCGCCAGCGCGCCCGGCCCATGTCGATCTCGCCCACACCGCGCGCCCCATACCGCTCCAGGAAGCCAGACACGGCCGTCTGCGCCGCCGGCGGCAGCGCGCCGCGCAAGTAGCGCTCGGCCAGCGCGGGCGCGTCCAATGCGGCGAAACAGGCCGCCGCTTCCGCGTCGGCCCGGATGGCCGCCGCCGCCCGCCACAGCGCCAAGTCCATCTCCGTCGTCACGTTCTGGGGCAGGGCGCGGGTCACTTCCAGCGCTAGCGCCGGTTGGTCTCCGGCCAGCTTGTTGAGTAAGGCCAGCGACCCCATACTGGGGCCGAGCACGGGCACAAAGCGAGGCAGCAGGAACGAGAAACCATGCGCCAGCCGGTCGCGCAGGAAGGCGGCGATGTGGCCCAGCCGCTCGAAGCGGTCGGCCCCGGCCGGGATACGGGCCTCGGCCAGGTACGCCTCGATGTCGGCCTCCAGCCGCGCTCTCGCCGCCGCGGGCCGCGCCGCGTTGCGGATGATCCGCGCGATGAGCGGCACAAAGACGCGGCCCAGCTGCCACAGCGTGCTCAGCTTGAGCCGCCCCTGTCCCGCCCCCAACCGCGGGTCATCGGCCAGGGCGCTGACGATCTGCCCCACACTTGGCTCCAGGTAGTCGACCACACCCTTGAACAGGCGGTGGCCGACCGGGTGGCGGATGAGGTCGCTGATGCGCACCCAGATGCGCTCTCCGGCCGCGGCGAACACGCGCAGTTCCTCGGGCGCGGGCTGCCGCCCGAACAGCCCGGCCGCCCCCGCCAGCAGTTGGCGCAGGCTGTCGCGCCCCAACGGCGTGATCGGCTCCAGCATCCCCTGCGCCGCGCCGAACGAGAACCAGATGATCAGCGGGTCGAACGACACCTCCGGCACGGGGAAAAGCGACGTGATGGCCCGCGATTGCAGCAGATAGAGTTCGTAGTCAGGCGATTCATCGCCGTTCTTCTCCCCTTCGCCAGGAACGGCAATGAATTGCCCGACTACATGTCGCCGCGCCAGCGCCCACTCTATATCCTGCGGCGCGCCATACTCCGCCTGCACTCGCTGCCCTAACTCGACCAGCCGCCGAATCTCGCCCGGCGCGAGCGTCTGCCGCGCCGCGCCGTCCTCGGCCCGCGTCTCCACCCCGCCGCCCGGCCGGCCGCGCGTGGCGACCGCCTTGGCCCCCAGCGCCACCGACCGGATCGCGCCGGAGCGCGCGTCCACCACGAAGTGATCCGGCTCTACCTGCCCGGCCACCAGCGCCTCGCCCAACCCGAACGTGGCGTCGATGACCGACTCGCTGAGCAACCCTGTCAGCGGGTTGGCGGTGAACAGCACACCCGACACGTCGCTGGGAACCATGACCTGCACGATGACCGCCAGCGCCGCCCCCTCGTGATCCAGGCCGTTGCGCGCCCGGTAGCCGATGGCCCGCCCCGTCCACAGGCTCGACCAGCAATCCACCACCGCCCGCAGCAGCGCCTCCGCGCCCACCACGTTGAGGAACGTGTCCTGCTGCCCGGCGAAAGACAGGTCGGGCAAATCCTCCAGCGTGGCCGACGAGCGCACAGCCACACTCGGATCGCCGGCGTCCCCGCCGGCCAGTCCTCTATACGCCTCCCGAATCGCCGCGGCCACCTCCTCCGGCACGCGCCCCCGTGCGAAGGCCCCGCGAATGGCCGCCGATGCCGCTTCCAGCCGGGCCGCGTCGTCGGCGGCCAGGCCGGTCAGGGACGCGGCGATGACGCCGCCTAACTCATTGGCTTCCACGAAGGCGCGATAGGCGGCCGTCGGGGCGATGAAGCCGGGCGGCACGGGGAACCCGGCGTGCGTCAGGCGGGCCAGATTGGCCCCCTTGCCGCCGGCGGTCTGGAGCGTGGCGTCGGTCGAGGTGAACGGCAGGAGCAACATAGGGCTCACGTGGGGGAGAATGATCCGCCGATTTCGCAGATTACTAAGAGCGTGATTCTAGCATCGTTCAGCGGAGTACGCGACGGCGCGAGCGTGCTATAATACCCGTCTATGAAAGATGCACCGACCCCGCTCGCGCCCGCGGGCGCCGATAGCCACGAGAAGCGCAAGGCCGATTCGGCCGGCCCTGAACCGAATACCGACATTCACGAGAAGCGCAAGGCCGACCACATCCGCATCAACCTGGAAGAGGACGTCGCCTTCAAGAGGCTAACCAACGGCCTGGAGGCGTACTTCTTCATGCACCAGGCGCTGCCCGAACTGGACCTGGCCGCGGTGGATACGTCCGTGGAGGTGTTGGGCAAGCGGCAGGCGACGCCCCTGCTCATCTCGTCCATGACCGGCGGCACGGAGCGGGCGCGGCACATCAACCGCACGCTGGCCGCCGGGGCGCAGGCGGTGGGCATGGCGATGGGGCTAGGTTCCATGCGCGCCGCCATCGAAGACCCCGCGCTGGAATCCACCTACCAGGTGCGCGACGTGGCCCCCGACATCCTGCTCTTCGCCAACCTGGGGGCGGTGCAACTCAACTATGGTTACGGCATCGACCACTGCCGGCGCGCCGTGGACATGATCGAGGCCGACGCCCTCATCCTGCACTTCAACGCCCTGCAAGAGGCCGTCCAGCCCGAAGGGGACGGCAACTTCGCCGGACTGCTGCGGCGGGTGGAGGCCGTCTGCCGGGCGCTGCCCGTGCCGGTGGTGGCCAAGGAAGTAGGCTGGGGCTTCTCGCGCGAGGACGCGCGGCGGCTGGCTTCGGCCGGCGTGGCGGCCATCGACGTGGCCGGGGCCGGCGGCACGTCGTGGAGCCAGGTAGAGATGCACCGGGCGCCCACGCCTCGCCTGGCTCGCGTAGCCGGCGCGTTCATCGACTGGGGCATTCCCACCGCCGTCTCGCTGCGCTACTGCCGCGAGGCCGCGCCGGGGCTGGCCCTCTTCGCCAGCGGCGGCATCCACGACGGCATCGAGGCGGCCAAGTGTATCGCCCTGGGCGCGTCGCTGGTTGGTCTGGCCGGCGAGTTCCTGCGGGCGGCCGACCAGGACGGGGTGGAGGGCGTGGCACAGCTGGCCGGCGCGCTGACCGACGAGCTGCGCGTCGCCATGTTCTGCGCCGGCGCGGGCGACATCGGCGCGTTGGGCCAGACACCACTACATACCAGCTTTTAGTAGAAACCCGGTTTCTCAGAAGAAACCGGGTTTTTACAAGGACGAAAATCTGCCTAATCTGCGGATGGTAATATGAGCGACGAACTGAGCACCTTTTCCGCCGCCTTCCTGCCGGCTGTCGAAGCCGAGATGCGCGCCGTGCTGCGCGCTGATGGCGCGGACGCCGGCCTGGCCGACCCCTTCTACGGCATGATGCACTACCACATGGGCTGGGCCGACGAAGCCCTGCAACCAGCCGGCGGCAACAGCGGCAAGCGCATTCGCCCCATCCTCTGCCTCCTGGCCTGCGCCGCGGCCGGCGGCGACTGGCGACAAGCCGTTCCCGCCGCGGCAGCTATTGAAATCCTGCACAACTTCTCCCTCGTCCACGACGACATCGAGGATGACAGCCCCACCCGCCGCGGCCGGCGCACCCTCTGGACGTTGTGGGGCCAGCCGCAGGCCATCAACACCGGCGACGGCATGTTCGCCCTGGCCCACCTGGCGCTGGGCCGGCTGGCCGAGCGGGGCGTGCCGCCGGCCACTGTCGTGCGGGCGCTGCGCCACTTCGACGAGACCTCGGTCGCCCTGACGCGCGGTCAGCACGCCGACATGACCTTTGAGACGCGGCCGGCCGTCGCCGTCGCGGAGTACGTCGCCATGATCACCGGCAAGACGGCGGTGCTGGTCGCCCTGTGCGCCGAACTGGGCGCGCTGGTGGCCGGCGCGGACGACGCGCGCGTGAGCCACTTCGCGGCCTTCGGGCTGAACCTGGGGCTGGCCTTCCAGGTGCAGGATGACATCCTCGGCATTTGGGGCGACGAGGCGCTGACCGGCAAGTCGGCGGCCACCGACATCACCACGCGCAAGAAGACGCTGCCGGTGCTCTATGCCCTGGAGCGGAGCGCGGCGCTGCGCGAACTCTACGACGCCCCGGCCGAAGACGACAGGACGTTTGTGCGCCGCGCGGTGGCCCTGCTGGATGAGGCGGGGGCGCGGGCCTATGCCGTCGAACGCGCGGCCGACTACTCCGACGAAGCGCTGGCCCATCTCGCCGCGGCGCGGCCGGTGGAGCCGGGGGCGGCGGCGCTGCGCCAGTTGACCGATATGCTCCTGCGCCGCGATTTCTAGGAACCCCGCCCCGCTCGTAGTCAGGCAGTTCATTGCCGTTCTTCGCCACAGGCGTGAAGAACGGCAATGAATTGCCTGACTACTAACAAAAAGACCGGGCAACCTCGCGGCTGCCCGGTCTTTCACTCACTCAACAGAACCCGGCCCTAGTCGCCTGGCTCTTCCCAATCCTCTTCTTCGGACTCCTCGGACTCCTCAGACTCCTCAGACTCCTCGGTCTCATCGTCCTCGTCGTCGTCCCACGCCTCATCCTCGTCGTCCCACACCTCTTCACCCTCTTCCGCGTCGTAATCGCTGAGCAGAGTCAGGCGCGAGGCGTCGGCCGCCGCGGCGGAGATGGCCGCCAGAATCTCTTCGTCGGTGTCGTCATCGATCAGCGCGCTGCTGGTCAGGCGTGTGCCCGGCTCCAGCTCCGGCGCCATGAAGAACCCTTCGGGCAACTCCATCGGCTCTTCCTCACCGGCGCGGAAACCCGTGCCAGCGGGGATAAGCTTGCCGATGATGACGTTCTCCTTCAGGCCCACCAGACGGTCTTCCTTGCCGGCAATGGCCGCTCCAGCCAGCACCTTGATGGTGTGCTGGAACGAGCTGGCCGACAGGAAGCTGTCGGTGTTGAGCGACGCCTTGGTGATGCCCAACAGTACCGGTTCGGCCTGCGCCGGCTGACCGCCCTCCGTCAGGACTTCCTCATTCTTCTCCAGGAAGGACGGAGACTCGATCAGGTCGCCGGGCAGCATATCCGTGTCGCCGGAGTCGGTCACGGTCACCTTGCTCAACATCTTGCGGATGATGACCTCGAAGTGCTTGTCGTGGATGTTCTGGCCTTGCGGCCGGTACACCTGCTGCACCTCGCGGAGCAAGTACTGGGTCACCGCGTCACGCCCCAGAATCTCCAGGATGCGGTGCGGGTTGCGGGAACCCTCGGTCAACTGGTCGCCGGCGTTGACGCGCTGGCCGTCGTTGATCAGCAGGCGCACGCCCGCGGCGATCTCGTAGTCGCGCTCATCGCGGCTCTCCCAGGTAACGCGCAGGCCGTTCTCGTCCAGCGTCACGCGGCCGGGGTGGCGGGCGAAGATGATCTCGTCGCCGCTCTCGGCCAGCGTCTCACCAATGGCTACGTCCTGGTTATTCTCCACCTGAATCGTCCAGCCGGGCGGTACTTCGTACACATCATCGACCAGCTTGCTATCGGTGATGAAAGCGTGGCGCACGCCGTCGATGATGCGGATGTTGGCCGCGCCGCCGATCTCGGTCATGACCGCCTCGCCCTTGGGCCGCTGGCGCGCCTCGAACAGTTCCTCGACGCGCGGCAAACCCTGGGTGATGTCGCCGCCGGCTGACGCCGTGCCGCCGGTGTGGAACGTGCGCAGCGTTAGCTGCGTGCCCGGCTCGCCGATGGACTGGGCGGCGACGATGCCGACCGCCGTGCCCAACTCAACCGGCTTGCCGCGCGCCAGGTCGGTGCCATAGCACTTGCGGCAGATGCCCAGCCGCAGTTCGCAAGTCATCGGCGAGTAGACGTAGACCTGAACCACGTTCAGATTATCGACCGCCTCGGCCGTCTCAGCCGTGAAGTAGTCGCCCTCGCTGACGACGATCTCACCCGTCTCCGGGTGGCTGATCGTCTCGGCGGCCACGCGGCCGATCAGGCGTTCAGTCAACGTCTGCTTGCCGAAGTTATCGACGCGGCGCACCCAGATGCCCTTGGTCGTGCCGCAGTCCTCTTCCATGATGATGATGTCCTGCGCCACGTCCACCAGACGCCGGGTCAGATAGCCGGCGTCGGCCGTGCGCAGGGCGGTGTCGGCCAGACCCTTGCGCGCGCCGTGGGTGGAGATGAAGTACTCCAGCGCCTCCAGCCCTTGCCGGAAGTTCGACTGGATCGGCACAGGGATGATGCGCCCTTGCGGGTCGGCCATCAGACCGCGCATACCGGCCAACTGCGTGATGGGGCCAAAGCCGCCCTTGCCCGCGCCCGACAGCGCCATCAGCGCCAGCGGGCCGTTGGGATCCATGGCCTGCTTCACGGCGTCGGCGACCTGATCCTTGGCCTCGTTCCACTGTTCGATGGTGCGCTGGTACTGCTCCTCCTCGGTCAGCAGACCGCGGCGGAACTGCCGGTCGATCTCATCCACGCGCTTGCGGGCGGTGTCGAGGATGCCGGCGCGCTGCTCCGGGATGGTCAGGTCGGCCACACCCACGCTCGTGCCCGAGACAGTCGCAAAGCGGAAGCCGATGTCCTTGATGGCGTCCACCATCTCAATCGTTGCCTCGTCGCCCAGCACCTGATGGACGCGGTTAATCAGCGCATTCACGCCGCCCTTGTCCAGAATGCGGTTGACGAAGCGCGCCGGCTCCGGCAGCGCCAGGTTGAACAGCACCCGGCCGGGCGACGTCTCGATGATGCGCGTGATCGCCTCGCCGTCGGCGTAGCGGATGTTGCCGTCGTCCTTCCAGTAGGTCGATGTCAGGACCTTAATCTTGGCATGGATGTCCAGATAGCCCAACTCGTAGGCCGTCTCGACCTCTTCCAGGCTGCTGAAGATGCGCCCCTCGCCCTTCAGGCCGTCGCGCATCATGGTGATGTAGTAAACGCCCAGCACCATGTCCTTCGACGGGCCGACGATAGGCTGGCCGTCGGCCGGCTTCAGCAGGTTGCGCGTCGCCATCATCATGCCCTTGGCCTCGGCCACCGCCTTGTCCGACAGCGGCACGTGCACGGCCATCTGGTCGCCGTCGAAGTCGGCGTTGAAGGCGGCGCAGACCAGCGGATGCAGCTGGATCGCCTTGCCTTCCACCAGCTTGGGCATGAACGCCTGGATACCCAGACGGTGCAGCGTCGGCGCGCGGTTGAGCAGGATGGGCCGGCCCTGGATAACCTCTTCCAGCACCTCCCAGACCTCCGGCGGCTGGCGCTCCATGAAGCGCTTGGCCCCCTTCACGTTGCTGGCGTAGTTGTACTGGACGAGCTTGCTGATCACGAACGGCCGGAACAGTTCCAGGGCCATCGTCTTGGGCAAGCCGCATTCGCCCATCTTCAGCTTCGGGCCGACGACGATGACCGAGCGGCCGGAGTAGTCCACGCGCTTGCCGAGCAGGTTGCGGCGGAAGCGCCCCTTCTTGCCCTTCAGCATGTCGGACAGCGACTTGAGTTCGCGCCGGCCGCGGCGGCTGAGCGCCTTGCCGCGCTGGCTGTTGTCGATCAGGCTGTCCACGGCCTCCTGGAGCATGCGCTTCTCGTTGCGGACGATCACGTCCGGCGCGCCCAACTCCAGCAGTCGCTTCAGGCGGTTATTGCGGTTGATGACCCGGCGATACAGGTCATTCAGGTCGGACGTGGCGAAGCGGCCGCCGTCCAACTGCACCATCGGGCGCAGGTCGGGCGGAATGACCGGCAGAACGGTCAGGATCATCCACTCTGGCCGGTTAGCGCTGGCGCGCAACGCCTCGACGACCTGGAGCCGCTTGGTCGCCCGCTTGGCGGCCTGCTTGGAACGGCTGGTGCGCACTTCGCGCCACAGGTCGCGAGATAGCTTGTCGAGATCCATGCTGCGCAGAATCTCGTGGAACGCCTCGGCGCCCATGCCGGCGCGGAAGACGTTACCGAACTTGCTCTTCAGCTCGCGGTATTCGTTCTCGTTGAGGAACGTCATCTGCGACAGCGCCTCGAGTTGGTCGCGGCTGGCCGTGGCCTGCTGGCGTAGGCGGATGAGCTTCTGATCCATCCGCTCGCGCAACCCCTCGCCGGCGTAGCCGATCTCACCGCGCAGTTCCTCGATCTCGCGCCCCAACTCTTCCAGTTCGCGCTGTTGATCCTCTTCGAACGTCTTCTGGATCGTCTCCAGGCGCTCCTTGGTGATCTCCTGAACGAGGACAATGTGCTCGCGGCCAACCGTCTCGCCCTTCTGGACAATCAGTTCGCCGGCCAAAATGATGTCCTCGGACGCGGCCGAACCGCGTATGTTGTTCAGGCGCTGCTCGATGTTCTTGGCTTCCTGGACAAGCTCGTCGGTGCTGGTGCTCAGGCGGTCGTCGAAAGTGCTATGGCGCTCGTCGCGGGTGGCCTCGAGTTCGCTCAGACGGACGGCGGCTTCGGCCGTCGTCTCTTCCAGTTGTTCGCGCAGCTTCGTCTCCAGTTGCGACTCCGCCTCCTGGAGTTCCTCGTCCAGCCGCTTCAGGGCGCGCTGGCGCGACTCCTCATCGACGTGGGTGATGACGTACTGGGCGAAGTAGAGGACGCGGTCGAGATTGCGGCGCGAAATATTCAGTAGCAGGCCCATGTAGCTGGGCACGCGGCGGGTGTACCAGACGTGGGCCACCGGGGCGGCCAGCTCGATGTGGCCCAGACGCTCGCGACGGACAGACGAGCGGGTGATCTCCACACCGCACTTGTCGCAAACGATACCCTTATAGCGGACGTTCTTGTACTTACCGCAATAGCATTGCCAGTCCCGCGTCGGGCCAAAGATGGCTTCGCAGAACAGACCGTCCTTCTCTGGACGCAGACGACGATAATTGATGGTCTCCGGCTTGGTGACCTCACCGTAAGACCAGGAGCGAATCTGCTCCGGGGACGCCAAGCTGACGCGTAGCGAGCGGAAATCCGTTGTCTCCACTAATGACCTCCCAAAATCACTAGGCTCCTACCCAACCGGAAGAAGTGCAATTGACGATGCGTTTTGTTTGTCGCTGTCGGGCCGTCCGACCTAAGGCTGATGTCGGTGGATAAACGCGCAAAAGAGCGCCTGGCCTATGGCCAGCGCTCTTGGTCACGTTCGAATCAATCAATGACTAGGACAATTATATCGGCAACCGTCAATATGTCAAATATTCGAACCTCAGAAATGCGTTAATACGCGATCCAGAATTATAACACACTGGTGAAAAAACACAAGCCCTACAGCGCTTGATCGTCACTCACAGCCACCGGCTCACCTCCACCCACGCTCTGGCGCAGGTAGGCCTCCATAAAGTCGTCCAGCCGCCCATCGAGCACGGCCTGTGTGTTGCCGACCTCATGGCCGGTGCGGTGATCCTTGACCATCTTGTACGGCTGCAACACGTAGGAGCGGATCTGGCTGCCCCAGGCGGCGTCCACATCCTCGCCTTTCAGCGCGGCTATCTCAGCGTTCTGCTTGCGACGGGCCAGGTCGAACAACTGCGCCTTCAGGATGTTCATGGCGACCTGTGTGTTCTGCGTCAGTGAGCGCTGGTTCTGGCAGGAGACGACCAGCCCCGTCGGCAGATGGGTGATACGCACGGCTGTCTCATTCTTCTGCACGTGCTGGCCGCCCGCGCCGCTGGCCCGGAAGCGGTCGATGCGCAGGTCTTTCTCGTCGATCTCGATCGCGATCTCCTCAGCCACGTCCGGCCACACCTCGACCTTGGCGAAGGAGGTGTGACGGCGGGCGGAAGCGTCGTAGGGGGAGATGCGCACCAGCCGGTGCACGCCGCGCTCCGACTTCAGCCAGCCGTAGGCGTACCGGCCGCGGATGGACATGGTGCAGCTCTTAATGCCCGCCTCGTCGCCGGCGCTCTCATCGACGATCTCAGCGCTCATGCGGTGTTGTTCCGCCCAACGTAGGAACATGCGCTGAAGCATATGCGCCCAGTCCTGGGCCTCGGTGCCGCCCGCCCCGGCGTGGATGGCCAGGATGGCGTTCTCGTCATCGTAGTCGCCCGACATGAGCGTCTGGAACTCCAGTTGGGCGACCTCACCCGCCAGGCGCTCGACCTCGACCGTCAACTCGTCGCGCATCGACTCTTCGCCCAACTCGGCCAGTTCGCGCGCGTCGGCTAGCGACCGGCCGATCTCCTGCCAGACGGCGACGGACTCGCGCAGGCGGGTCAATTCGCGCATGACGCCCTGACCCGCAGCCGGGTCATTCCAGAAGCCGGCGTCAGCGATCTTCTCTTCTAGTTCAGCAATTCGGGATTCTTTAGCGGCGACGTCAAAGACGCCCCCGGAGGTTGGTCACCACATCGATCATTTCGGCCAAGCGGATCATCAACTCTTCCATGCCTTTTATGTTCCTTGCGTCAGTGAGCGAATAGTTTGTGTCTAATAAATGGCTACAGATTCGGACGGACAATACGGATTAAGAGCGAATTCAATGATCCGTCTTCTTCTGCCGTGATCCGTAGCCATTTCTTAAGACTCCACAATTGCGAATCTGCGTGATCTGCGTAATTTGCGGATTCTTCTTCTCTTATGGCTCGAACAGGCCGCCGATAAACTGGTCGGCGTCGAAGGGGGCCAGGTCTTGCAGCCGCTCGCCCGTGCCGATGAAGCGCACCGGCAGCCCTAACTCGCGGTAGATGGCGAAGACCATGCCGCCCTTGGCCGTGCTGTCCAGCTTGGTCAGGATGACACCGGAGACGTGCACCGACTCCTTAAACTTCTGAGCCTGGGCCAGCGCGTTCTGGCCCGTCGGCGCGTCGAGCACCAGCAGCACCTCGTGCGGCGCAGCGTGGACGCTCTTCTGGCATACGCCGTGCACCTTCTCCAACTCCTTCATCAGATTGAACTTGGTGTGCAGCCGGCCAGCGGTGTCGATGAAGAGCAGATCGAAGCCACGCGCGCGCGCGGCGCGGATGCCGTCGTAGGCCACAGCCGCCGGGTCGCCGCCGGGCTGTCCGGCGATGACCGGCACGTCGGCCCGCTCGCCCCAAATGCGCAACTGGTCAATGGCCGCGGCGCGGAAGGTGTCGCCGGCGGCCAGGATGACCTTGCGCCCGTGATCCTTGTAGCGCTGGGCCAGCTTGCCGATGGTTGTGGTCTTGCCGGAGCCGTTGACGCCGACGACCATGACCACGGTCAGCAGCCGGTTCTCTTCCAACTCAAACACAGGCGGATCGACCAGGATGGCGCGCAGTTCGCTGCGCAGCGCGGCCAGCAGTTGGTCGGCCCGATAGAGACCGTCGCGGCGCACGCGCTCGCGCAACGAATCCACCAGATAGACGGTCGTCGGCACGCCTACATCGGCCTGGATGAGCAGCGCTTCCAGGTCTTCCCAGGTCTCGTCGGTAATATCGCCCGCGCCCAGGACGCCGGCGATCTGGCCGAACACCGTCTGCCGCGTGCGGCTCAGTGATTCACGAATGCTCTTGAACAAACTTGCCTCGTCATAAGAAGCATCCACAGATTTCACAGATTACACAGATTGAAGAGAAAATCTGTGAAATCTGTGAAATCTGTGGACGCTTTGTTCTTGCTAATTCAATTAGGTGGGGTCAGGACGATAATCTCGCCGTCCTCGGTCAGTTGCTCCACGCGCAGTTGGGCCTCGTCGAGCAGACGACCGCAGCGAGTCGCCAGCAGCCGTCCGCGCTCGAACAGCGACAGCGACGCCTCCAGCGTGAGATCGCCCGATTCCAGCGCGGCCACCGTCTGCTCCAGTTCCAGGAGCGCTTCCTCAAAGGTCAGGTTCTCCGTCCCATCCATCATAGGGGTCATTGTACGCCAAAACGCGGCGGCTCGCCAACGCACCGCCGTGGTACCCACCGTGCCGGTTGTAGGGGCGGGTTTGAAACCCGCCCCTACCACACCACTACCATGTAAGGGCGGGTTTCAAACCCGCCCCGACTACGACGTGGTCTGCGTCCGCGCCGGCGCGGCGATAGGCTCGGCGGCGCGCTTGGAGCGCGTGATGGCCCAGCCCAGCACGCCGATGAGGGCCAGCACGATGAGGATGACCACGATGTTGCGGTCGCTGTAGCGGACGACGATGGGCGCGATGATAAGGCTGACCAGGTTGACGACCTTAATCATCGGGTTCAGCGCCGGGCCGGCCGTGTCCTTCAGCGGGTCGCCGACCGTGTCCCCGACGACGGCCGCCTTGTGACGCTCCGAGCCTTTGCCGGTGTTGGCCTCAATGTTGCGCTCCTCATCCTCAATGAGCTTCTTGCCGTTGTCCCACGCGCCGCCGGTGTTGGACATGAAGACGGCCAGGAGCATACCGGAGACGATGATGCCCGCCTGGAAGCCGCCCAACGCCTCCACCTGCAAGAGCAGGCCGACGGCGATGGGGGTGAAGACGGCCAGCACGGCCAGATTGATCAGGTCGCGCTGGGCGGCCACCGTGGAGATGGTCACAGCGCGGGCATAGTCCGGCGTCACCGTCCCCTCGATGATGCCAGGGATGCGGAACTGCCGGCGCACTTCCTCGACCATCTGGCCGGCGGCGCGGCTGACGGCGCGGATGGCCAGCGACGAGAACATCCATGGCAGCGCCCCGCCCAGCAACATGCCGACAAAGACGAGCGGCTCCGACACGCGAATGCCGTTCGCCAGCGCTTCCGGGTCTACCAGCGACACGTCAGTGATGAACGAGCCAAACAGTGATACGGCGGCGATGACCGCCGAGCCGATGGCGATGCCCTTGGTGATGGCCTTCGTCGTGTTGCCCACGGCGTCCAGGTCGGCCATGATCTTGCGCGCCTTAGGCTCCAGACCGGCCATCTCGCCAATGCCGTTGGCGTTGTCGCTGATGGGGCCGAAGGAGTCCATGGCGACGTTGTTGCCCGTCAGGGTCAGCATGCCGATGCCGGTCAGGGCGATGCCATAGAGCACGAAGGTGAACTGGATGAAGTCGGGCGAGAAGCGCTCCGACACGAAGGCGTCGGCCGAAACGCCGCTGTAGATGAGGATGGCGACGACGATGGTCGCGGCGATGACGATGACTGACCAGACGGCCGACTCATAGCCGGACGAGAGACCGGACAGGATCGTAGTCGCCGGGCCGCCGGAGGTGGCGTCGCGAATCTCCTTCACCGGCCGGAAGTGCGTGCCGGTGAAGTAATCGGTCAGCCGGTCGATGACGATGGCCAAGCCAACGCCAGCCGCCGTCGAGAGGAACGGCCGCCACCAGCCGCCGGGGACCCCGGACATGTAGAACAGCGCCACCGCGCCGAAAAGCACCACCGAGATGGCCGCCGAGGTCAGGAAGCCGCGGAAGATGGCCTGCATGGCGTTGCCGCTGTCGTCCGACTCGCCGCGCACCAGGTAGGTGCCAACGATGGACGCCAGCACGCCGATGCCGCGCACCAGCAGCGGGAAGAGGATCCACTCGTTGTGGCCGGTGATGAGCGTCAGGGTGACGCCGAGGATCAGGCTGGAGACGATGGTCACCTCGTAGGACTCGAAGATGTCGGCGGCCATACCGGCGCAGTCGCCGACGTTGTCGCCCACCAGGTCGGCAATGACGGCGGCGTTGCGCGGGTCATCCTCCGGCATGTCCTGCTCGACCTTACCCACCAGGTCGGCGCCCACGTCGGCGGCCTTGGTGTAGATGCCACCGCCGACGCGCATGAAGAGCGCGATCAGCGTGCCGCCAAAGCCGAAGCCGAGCAGGGCGTCGGGCGCGGCCTTGCCGAAGACCATGAAGATGAGCGTGCCGCCCAATAGCCCCAGGCCGTCGGTCAGCATGCCAGTGATGGTTCCGGTGCGGTAGGCGATGCGCAGAGAATCCTTGAAGCTGGTGCGGGCCGCGGCGGCCACGCGAACGTTGCCCTCAACGGCCATGCGCATGCCCAACTGGCCGACCATCAGCGAGAAGCCCGCGCCCAACACGAAGGCCACGGCCCGGCCGATGCCGACGATGAGCCGGATGGTATCTTCACTGTAACCGGCGAAAACCTCCATCGAGAACTCCGTCGGTGGGACGATGTAGACGCTGAGAAACAGGGCGATAGTCAGGATGACGATGAAGGGCAGAATCGTGCGCAACTGGCGAGTCAGGTACGCATTCGCTCCCTGGCGAATGGCCTCCCACACTTCCTGCATCTTCTCCGTCCCCTTGTCTTCACGGAGGATTTGCTGCCGCAAGAAGAGCGCGTAGAGCAGACCAACAAAAGCGACGGCCAGAATGGCCCATGTGGCGATGACCTCAAATTGTTCCAAGCCCATCTGGAGAAATCTGAATATCTGATCCATGCTAAGTTGTGAAACCTCCTCTCAATACGGTTAAAGTGGGTGGGATGCGGGCTAGTTTGGCTGATAACTCGGCCGAGTCGGCCAGCTATGCCGCGCCGCCAAGACTCACTGCGTCTTAATGTTAGTCCAATTCGCGATAAATCGCACAAATAGCCGACATCTGAAATAATGGAGAGTATTTGATGGCGCGAAGAAAAGCATGACGACACTCCTCGTATTTGCTCCCGGCGACGGCCACACCAAGCATCACCACCCAGAGAACCACGAGCGCACCGCCGCGTTGGGGCGGGCGCTAGACGGCTCGGGACTGATGGCCGATCTGCGCCACGTCATGCCGGTGTCGGCCACCACTGTCCAACTGCAACGCGTGCACACGCCGGAATTGATCGGCTACGTGCGCCAGGTGTCGAATCGCGGCGGCGGCCTGCTCGACCATGGCGACACCTACGCGACGGCCCAGAGTTACCATCTGGCGTCGCTGGCCGTGGGCGGCTGCTGCGCGGCGGTTGACCAGATTTTGACCGGAGCCGCTCACAACGGCTTCGCCCTTATCCGGCCGCCCGGCCATCACGCCGAGACCGACCGGGTCAGCGGCTTCTGCCTCTTCAACAATGTGGCCGCGGCGGCCCGCCAGGCCCAGGTGGCCCACGGCGCGGCGCGGGTAGCCATTATCGATTACGACGTGCACCACGGGAACGGCACGCAGGACATCTTCTATGAGGATGACACCGTCTTGTTCGTTTCCCTTCATCTCTACGCCCCCTACTTCTACCCCGGCATCGGCGGCATGCACGAGGTTGGCGTCGGGCCAGGCAAAGGGTACACGCTCAACGTGCCCTTCCCGCCCTACGTGGGGGACTACGGCTACCGGCTCGCTTTCGACGAACTGATCGGGCCGCGCCTGCGCCAGTTCCGGCCGGACATACTGCTTGTCTCGGCCGGCTTCGACGCCCATTGGCAAGACCCGCTGGCCATGGCCGGCCTCAGCCTGACCGGCTACGCGCAGATTACTCGCAAACTGCTGAGCTATGCCGACGAGTTGTGCGCGGGGCGGATCCTGTTCGTGCTCGAAGGCGGCTACCAGTTGGAAGTGCTCTCGCTGGGCGTGCTCAACGTCCTGCACGCCTTGCTCGGCCGCGATATCATCTACGATCCATTTGGCCCCATGCGCCAGCCGGAATACGATGTCACCCCCTTGATAGAGCGCCTGAAGCGGCACTACTTGTCAAAATGAGGATTCCCGCCGATAATAGCGGATGGAAGTTGACCATAACGTGCCGCGCATAACTGCCAGCGGTGATGCCATTAATGACCGCGATCTCTCGGTCGCCGGCCGGCGTCGAGTGGCCCGTGTGGAGGAATGAGGATGGACAGCGATATCGACGACCGCGAACCCCAACAGCCGCCGGACGTGCCCCCCGATGAACTCGAGGAGGCGCTGAAGTGGCTGGAAGAGATGACCGCACGACAGCGAGGGCCGGCCGACCCCAACGACCTCAGCCCGATTGCCCCCATCGATTCCCCTTTTAGCGGGCTGATCGAGACCGAACCGGGCGATGTTCTGCCGGATTGGCTGCGCGAGACGCCCGGTCCCGACGAATCGGACCAGGATGAGCCTGAGAGCCGTCTGGATTGGCTGGGCAAAATGGCCGAGCGCGAGTCCGTCGAGGAGCAGACCACCGTGCAGTGGCGTTATCTGGGGGAGGCGGATGAGAGCGCCACGCGTGATGAGACGGAAACGCCGCTGGCCGAATCGGCGACGCAACCTTTAATGGCGTTGGAGCCTGATGACGCCGCGCAAGATGCGCCTCCGGCTACGGAAGCGTGGGAGACGGTCGCTGACGACACATTCGAGGCGACCAACGAGCCTGAACTAACCGCGCCGCCCATCGCCGCGCCCGAAGCGCTGCCCCCCGTCGATGACCTGGACGCGGCCGAGGCGGCGATGGCCTGGATCGAAGAACTGGTCGGCAGCCAGGACGCGCCCATCGAGGATGTGCCCAGCGTGGCTGACCGCGCCTTAGCCTCCAAGCTCATGCTCGAGGCCGGGCTGTCGCCGGACATTTTCGGGCTGGAATCGGCCGCCGTGGACTTCTCCTTGTTAGAAGAACGCACACCGATCAATGCTTTTGTCGAAGCGGAGGATCTCGCCGACACCGTGGTGCTCGTCGAGACGCTGGTGGCCGATCAGGGCGGCGAGCCAGAATTCACGCCCGACGCCCCCGTTCTGCCGGTCACGGTTTTGCCGGGCGCGGCCGCGCCCGATCTGGGCGATGAACCACTCATGGCTGAGGAGTTCGTCCCGCCGGAAGTGGCCGGGCTTGTGGACGAGACGGCCGAACCCCTGTCTTTTGATGAAGCAATGAGCTTGCTAGACGATATGGCGCCGGGGGCGGCGCGGGGGGCGACGCGGGGGGCGGCGCCGGCGAGCGAATTGGATACGGGCGCCCTCCCCGGACCGGACGGGATGGAAGCTGCGCCGGACGAGACGGCAGGCGTGGAGGCGTTGGACGCCGGTGAAGCGCCATGGCTCACGGCAACCGTGGGGGCCACGGCAACCGAGGGGGCCGCGACAGTCGCAACAGCCGGCGATACACATTGGGACGAGGACGCGGTGACGCAGCCCCTGGAACCCGCCACGTTCGTTGAAGAGCCGGCGGTCGAGGAAGTCTATGTCGAGGAATGGGACCAGCCCGCTCCGCCGCTCAGCGAAGTGGCGTCTGAAGCGGACGAACTACTGCCGGCCCTCATCGAATCGGACGCAGAACCCTTGCAAGCGGAACCGATCGTCGAAGCCGAAGTTGCAACCGGTGGGACTGACGCAGAGTGGCCGGACGCCATTGAACTAACGGCCGACAACCTGGAAGCGCCGGCCCCCTTTGACGTGGCTGTTGTGGCCGCGTCGAGTCAATTCGTCGACACGCTGGAGGAGGATGCGCCCATGTCCGCTATAGAGCCGGAACCCGAGTATCTGGCCGCGTCAAACGGCCTGGAAGCGACATCGGCCCTGGAGGCCACGCTGCGCGAGTTAGACGTGCTGGCCCTGCCTCCCGGGCGCACGCTGGGCGATGTGGATATGACGCTGCGCCGCCGTGGCGCAGTCGCGCCACAGCGCGACTTGCCGGCGGCGCTCGCCTGGTTGGAAGCGGCGCTGGTGGGGCCGGCCGAGCCGCCCCCGCCGGCCTCCCCGGCTATCCTCGCGCCAGAGCCTGGTCTGGATGAGACCGAGCTGCTCGACCGCATGCCGGACGACCCCGACGCGGCGCTGGCCTGGCTGGAGCGCATCGCCGGCGAGGAAGGGGACGTGGCGATGGCCGCGCCGGCCTCGACCGCGGAGCCGATCGCGTCGTCACAGGCCGCGCGCGCCGCGCTGCCGGCCGCCCCTCCCTCATCGGACGAAGTGTGGACGGAAGACGCCAATCTGCTGGATATGCCCGACGACCCGGACGAAGTCATGGCCTGGCTGGAAGGGATAGCTCAGGGAGGTTCGGCCAAGCCGGTCGCGGCGACCACGGCGACTATACCGGTGGCCTCGCCAGTTGAAGCGCCCCAGCCCGTCGAAGCGCCTGCAGCACTGGCGATGCCCGCACCACCGGCGGAGCAGACCGCCCCGGCAGAGGCAATCGCCCCGGTCGAGATGCCAGCGTCCGTGGAGGCGTCCGCGCCCGTGGTAGCCGCGCCCCCCGTCGAGCTTTCGGCGGAGCCGCTGGCCGTTGCGCCGCCCGCGCCCGGCCTGCGCGTCAACCTGCGCAAGCGGCGGTTCGTCATCCGGGAAGGGCAACCCAGCGCGCCGGCAGAGGGCGACGCGGGCTGGGTGGATCGCCTGGAGTCGCGCGAATAGCCGCCGCGGCCGGCGATTGATTACGACTCATTTACTTACAACGGAGCAAGCTAGATGGAACAGACCCTTGTCTTGGTGAAACCGGACGGCGTTCAGCGCGGCCTGATCGGGGAGATCATCCACCGCCTGGAGCGCCGCGGATTGAAGCTGAAAGGCTTGAAGTTCATGCAGATGACGCGCGAGTTGGCCGGCGCGCACTACGAGGCTCACGTCGGTAAGCCGTTCTACCCCGGTCTGGTGGATTACATCACGTCCGGCCCGGTGGTGGCGATGGTCTGGGAGGGCAACAGCGCCATCCAGATCGTGCGCAACACGATGGGCGTGACCAAACCGGTCGAGGCCGCGCCCGGCACTATCCGCGGCGACTTTGCCGTGGAGATCGGCCGCAATCTCGTCCACGGCTCTGACGGTGTGGAGAGCGCCGCCCGCGAGGTCTCCCTCTTCTTCGCGCCCGAAGAACTGGTTGACTGGCAGCGCGACGCGGAACGCTGGATCCGCGAGTAAGTGGAACAACCGCGCAGTAGGGCCTGCGTGGGCCCTACTGCATTCTCATCACCACGCGGCCCCGGTGCCAGAGGGCTTCCAGATCGTAGTACTCCCGCTTGTCGGGGGAGAACAGGTGGACGACCACGTCGCCAAAGTCGATAAGCACCCAGCCGTCGGCCGGCGTACCCTCTACCCCTTTGGGCATCCGCTCGCCCTCCTTCTTGACCTGCCCCAGAACAGCTTGAGACAGCGCGCGCAGTTGTGGCTCTGAATCGCCGCTACAGATGACGAAGTAGTCGGCGAAGATGGCTTGGGTATGTATGTCCAGCACGAGGATGTCGATGCCCTTCTTGTCCAGCAGCGCATCGGCCAGCAGATTAGTCAGTTCCAGACCTTCCAGAAAGCACCTCCAAATCGAATAGATGTTGAATAGGACGGCATTGTAGCGCGTTTAGCGCGGGTTTGCCATGCCGCAGATAGACCTGACAGGTGGGCAGCCAGTGGTACTTCGGCAGGGATGTGCCTTGTGGCTGCCCACCTGCCAGGTCTAAGCATGTCAGTTGCGGCCCGCGCCCCGGCCCGCTAGAATCAGGCCAGATGTTCTAACAGCCGGAGCGCATATGTTCTCCTTCATGGGCCAATCCGAGAGTCCCGAACGGGCCATCTGGACGGTGAGCGAGCTGTCGAGTTACGTGCGGCAGATGTTCGAACTCGACTATCGCCTGCAAGACATCGACGTGTCCGGCGAGATCTCCAACTTCACGCGCGCGGCGTCGGGCCACCTCTATTTCACCCTCAAGGATGGCGCGTCGCAGATGAAGTGCGTCATGTGGCGCAACATGGCCGAGCGGCTGCGCTTTCGCCCGGCCGAAGGGGACGCAGTGGTGGCCCACGGCCGCGTCTCGGTCTACGAAGCCGGCGGCGTCTACCAACTCTACGTCGACCGGCTGCAACCGGCCGGCCGGGGCGATCTGGCCGCCGCGTTCGAGCGCCTGAAAGAGCGCCTGATGGCCGAAGGGCTGTTCGACCCCGAGCACAAGCAGCCCATCCCCCGCTTCCCGCGCAAGATCGGCGTCGTCACCTCGGCCGACGGCGCGGCGCTGCGCGACATCCTCAACGTTCTGGCGCGGCGCAACCCGCTGGTCACCGTCCTCATCGCGCCGACGTTGGTGCAGGGCGAGCTGGCCCCGGCCCAGATCGTGCGCGCCCTGCGCTGGCTTGACGGCCGGGACGACGTTGACACGATCCTCATCGCCCGCGGCGGCGGCTCCATCGAAGACCTGTGGGCGTTCAACGATGAGCGCGTGGCCCGCGCCATCTATGACGCCCGCCACCCGGTCATCAGCGGCGTCGGCCATGAGACGGATTTTACCATCACCGACTTCGTGGCCGACTTGCGCGCCCCCACGCCCTCGGCCGCCGCCGAACTCGCCGTCCCCGACCTGTCCAGCCTGCGGCCGGCGCTGGCGCAGATCGACGGACGGCTGCTGGAGGCGGTAAAGGCGGGCCTGGCGGCGCGGCAGCGAGCCGTGCGCGCCCAAACGCAACTGTTGTGGCTGCTCAGTCCACGCCGCACGCTGGACAGCAACCGGCAGCAGGTGGACGTGCTGACCGGGCGGCTGACGCGGGCGGCAGTGCGCATTCTCGATAGGCGGCGGGCGCGGCTGGCGGTGGCCGGGGCCAGCCTCTCGGCCGTCAGCCCGCTGGCGACGTTGGGGCGTGGTTTCGCCATCGTGCGCGACGCCAATGGTCACATCATCCGCAGCGCGACAGCGGTGCATCCAGGTCAGGTGTTCGTCGTGCAGTTGGGCGACGGGCAATTCGGGGCGCAGGTCACCACGTAGCGGCGACCTGGGCCGCCAGGGCCACCGTCTGGTGATAGATGTCCACCGTGTCGGCCGTGTCCCGGCCGTAACCGCCAGCCAGCGTCACGGCGACCGGCGTCCGCTCGGCGCGACAGCGCTCCAGCACCAGTGCGTCGCGCGCCGCCAGCCCCTCCTTGCTCAGCGCCAACCGGCCGAGCCTGTCGCCCCGGAATGGGTCGGCCCCGGCCAGATAGATGACCAGGTCGGGCGCGGCCGCCGGAAAGGCCACGTCCAGCGCCGCGGCCAGGGCATCGAGATAGGCCGCGTCCCTCGTGTCGTCGGGCAACCCCACGTCGAGATCGCTGGGATATTTGCGGTACGGGAAATTCTTCTCGCCGTGGATGGAGAAGGTGTAGAGACTGGGGTCGCCGGCGGCGATACGGGCCGTGCCGTTGCCCTGGTGAACGTCGGCGTCGACGATGAGGACGCGGTGGGCGCGCCCCTCGGCCTGCATGGCCCGCGCGGCGATGATCACGTCATTGTAGAGGCAGAAGCCTTCGCCATGGTCGCGGGCGGCGTGGTGAGTTCCACCGCCCAGGATGACGCCGACGCCGTCGCGCAACGCAATACGCGCCGCCGCGACGGAGCCGCCGGCCATGTGGCGCACCCGCGCGACCAGTTCGCGTGACCAGGGCAGGCCAATGCGTCGAATCTCAGCCGCGCTCAGCAGGCCGCCCTCGAAGCGCGCAACGTAATCGGCGTCGTGGGCGCGGGCCAGCTGGGCGTTCGTCACTTCGGGCGCGGGCGTAAGGCAATCGGGCGCGACAACCCCCGACGCCAGAATTCGCTCGCGCAGCCGCCGGTACTTGTCGGCCGGAAAGCGGTGGGTGGCGGGCAGCGACAGAGGAAGGTGATCGTAGTAGAAGGCGCGCACGGGGGAAGTCGGTAGTTGTCAGTTGTTAGTTGTTAGTGGTTGGTCGTTGGTCGCCAACCACTGGCAACCAACGACCAACGACTAACAACCAATCTGTGCAATCTGCGAAATCTGTGGATTCCCTTCTTACTGTTGGCTCCAAAAAGCGATGTCGCCCTCCGCCAGGCGATGGGGCCGGCCCCCGCGCGCGGGTACGACAACCACCATGTTGACCCCTTCTTCGCGCACCGGCAGCACGAGCGCGTTGCTATCCGGCGACCAGATACGATGGCTGAGCGCATACTGATCGAAAAACGGCAGGAATTGAGTCAGGTAGGTCGCGGTCGGCTCAAAGTCTAGTAGACGAAGGCCCTCCCCGGTGTCCACGTCAACAATGGAAAGCGTGAGATAGTTCTGGCCCGGCTGTTGGACAGGCATGGCCGGTTGACTGGTCAGGCGGCCGACGCGGCGCGTCTTGGGCGCGGTCGAGGCATGGATGCTGTCCTCGTCGTCGCGGCCAATGGTGATGAAGGCGATGGAGCGGCCATCGGGCGACCAAAAGAAAGCCAACACCGTTTGCCTGCTCAAAACGCGGGTTTCGCCCGTGCTCACGTCCAGCAAGCGCAGCGCCCCCCAGAAAGGATGTCCCTCAATGGAACCGTTGGTGAAGGCGAGACGATCCTCGGTGGGACTCCAACTCAGCGCCAGAGAACCAACCTGCTCATAGGGCCGGTGTTCCCCGGTCTGCGTGTCTACGATCACCAGAGTGCTGAGGCCGCCGCTCTCCTGTTCGGCAAAAGCGAGATAGCGGTCGCCGGAGGCGACACCGGGCGCCTGGAAGTAGCCAGGAGTCGCCAGGTTGTCAGCCTGGGCCGCGCCTTGCAGGTCAATCAGGGCCAGTGTGTCGCGCGCGCGCCCCTGGCCGGAATGGATCAGCAGCCGGCGGCCGTCGTCAGTCCAATCCCAGTACATCGGCGAGCCGGTCGCCAGCAACCGGCTGTCCGTCGCGCCGTCGCCGGCAATAACGTTCAAGCCCATCGAGTTGCGCTCGTGGTTGGCCAGGAAGGCCAAATGGCTGCTGTCGGGCGACCAATAGAGGTAAAAGGGCGTCTCGTCGGCGCTGAAGTAGACCTCGCTTTGCACGGCGGGCAACTCCGTCTCGGCATCTTCAAATACGTAGACGCCGCCGCCCGTGAAGCGGCTGCCGATCACGGCGATGCGGCTGCCGTCCGGCGACCAGGTGGGGAACTGGAAGAAGATGTTGTCGTCGTCGTCAGTCACGGAGCGGCGATCCTCGCCGGTGGGCGACAGCGTCTCTATCTGGCCCTCGCCGTTCACGATGGCGATGCGATTGATGCCGGGCACAGCGGAAGCCGGTTTGTCGCTGACCGGCGCCGACGTGGGCACGGCGGCCACGATGGTCGCCGGCGCGGCTGTAGGCGGGGCGTCGGTCGCGGCCTCTTCCAATTCAAGTGAGAGGGCGGCGGTGGCAACCATCGTCGCCGCCGCCGCGGACATGGTTTGCGTGGCGCGGTCTCTGACGATGAAGAAAGCCACTACCGAGGAGCCGAGCAGACTGGCGATCACGACCAGCGAGATGACCGTGAACAGGCAACTGCGAAGGCGAGAGTTGCTGGCCGTCTCATCGAATTCCAGGAGATCGGCATTCAACGGCTCGGAAAGAGGCTCATCATCGTACATGGCAGAATTGTAACATTTCAACAGGGAGAAGCTTGCCGGGGTTTAGCAACTGTTCAGATACCGTTGTGGCGCAGCCTGGCCGGCTGCGCTACGATCGCCTTATGACCACGCAAGAAAGCAATGTTACCGAAAACGCCCTGTCCGGTTTCATCCGGGCCGCGGGCGTCATCCTGGCTATCTCTTACCCGGTGCTGGCTTTGTCCACCGGCGTTCGGGCGCTCTATCAGTTGTTCCTTAAGGAAGGCGTAACCAACTACCTGCCGCCGCTGCTCAGCGGCGTGGCGGCGGTGTGCTATCTGCTGGCGACCGTTGGCTTCGTCGTGCGCAAGCGCTGGGCCTGGCGGTTGTCGGTCAGCATGCTGGTCTTCGAACTGGCGATGGTACTGCTCATCGGCACCCTCAGCTTTATCATCCCCGACGCGATCGGCCGTACGGTCTGGGGCCGCTTTGGGGCCGACTATGGCTACTTCCCGCTCATCCAGCCCATTCTGGGGCTGGCCTGGCTGTTTCATCGGGAGACGAGGGCCGCCTACGTATAAGGGTGAAAGCGCGGGGGTGCAGGGGAGCGGGGGTGAAAGCGCTTTGGCTCTCCTGCTCCCGCGCCCCCCTGCTCCCCCGCTACTCCTCCAACGTATGCTCCGCCTGGATAAACCGCCTTGTCTTCGTCTTGGCGCGGATTAGCAGCGAGTGCGTCTCAGCGCGCCCGCCCTGGTAGGTGATGCCCGGCAACAGCGAGGAGTCGGTGACGCCCGTTGCGGCAAAGAAGATATCGTCGCCCGTCACCAATTCGTCAATGGTCATGACCCGCTTGGTATCCAGCCCCGCCTGAGCGACGGCCGCCTGCTCTTCGGCCGACTGCGGGGCCAGCCGGGCCAGCATGCCGCCGCGCAAGGCCCGCACGGCGCAAGCCGCCAGCGCCCCCTGGGACGCCCCGCCGACGCCCATCAGCACGTCCACGCCCGTGCCCGGCGTGGCGGCCACCAGCGCTCCCTCCGCGTCCCCTTCCTCGCGCAGCAGAATGCGCGCTCCGGTCGCCCGTATCTCCTCGATCAGCTCGTAGTGGCGCACGCGCTGGAGCACCACCACCACGAGGTCGCGCACCGCCTTTTTCTTGGCGCGGGCGATGAGCGCCAACGTCCAGGCCGCCGGCGCGTCCATGCATTCCGGCACGAGCAGCGGCGCGGCGTCGCGGTCGACGACGATCTTGTCGAGGTATTCGGCCGGGCCGGTCGACCAGATGCTATGGCGCGGGGCCACGGCCACCACCGAGATGGCCCCCGGCTTCCCCTCGACCAGCAGTCGCGTACCGTCAATGGGATCCACCGCCAGATCGCATGGCACGCGGCCCGGCCCAAACACCGTCCTCTCGCACAGCGGCGCGACCCCGTCAATGAGCCGGTCCTCGCCGATGGCGATGCAGCCGTCGATGCCCAGCGTCAGCAGCATGTTAGCCATAGCTTCGGTGGCCGCGGCGTGAGCGGCGGCGTAGTTGCCCGACCCTATCCACCGCCCCGCGGCCAGCGCGGCCGCCTCAGTGACCCGCACCAGGTCAAGACCGATGTTGCGGGAGGCGAGACGGTCATTCAGGATTGACGGCTCCTCTTGACTTGGCTTAGGCGTCGTAACGTCCATGAGAGCGCCTCAAAAGAAAAGATACCCTTTGTCAGACGCGGCCGGCCGGCGGCTCGGGGTCGAACTCCACGGCGGTCAGCAGGCCGGCCGCTTCCCAACCCTGCATGCCGCCCTCAACAACGGTGATGTCGCCATACCCCAGGTCACGGAGCACAGCCGCCGCGCGGCGACTGCGGCGGCCCGCCTGACATACCAGCACAATCGGCCGGTCGTTGGCGACGGTCAGCCCACCCTTGAGCAGACTAGACAAGGGCACGGACTGAGCCTCAGCGATGTGCGAGCGGCGATACTCGCGCGGCTCGCGCACGTCCAGCACGGCCGGGTGCTGCGACGGCGATGTGAGGCGCAGGACGCGCCACAACTCGCGCGGCGCGATGAGCGGCGCGTCGAGGCGCGGGCCTGTTGACGCGACGACGCCCTGAATCGCCGGCGCGCCGTCCAGCAACTCAAATCGCTTAGGCAAATTCTGGCACTCCCGGAAAGCGCGCACCGGGCACTCGTAGATGCAGATGGCCGGATCGAGGACGTGATGGAAGATGTGGTGAATGGCGATGTCGTCATCCAGCAGGTTCCCCGGCCCGATGTAGGTCAGGCAGCCC
>NZ_JAYRVJ010000008.1:0-11423 GCF_041918635.1 Promineifilum sp. (SeqCode) | reverse complement strand
TCATCGGCCGCGACTGGCGCTACGAGGTCGTCCGCGCTCACGATGGAGAACACGTCCGCCAGACGATTTGCATCGACCGCGGCCCCGATCCCGCGTTTATCCCGCCGGGTAGCGAATTTCTGGTCGGGCTGGCCGGCGAGCACCAGACGGGCAACGCCGCCGTGGCCCTGGCGGCGCTGGAGCGGGTGCGCGGGCGCTTTCCCGGTCTGACCCTACCCGTCATGCAGGAGGGACTGGCCGCGGTGGAGTGGGCCGGCCGCCTCCAGGTGTTGCAGGAGGGGGCGGGCCGGCCGACTGTCCTGGTTGATTGCGCCCACAACGACGATTCAGCGGCCAAGCTGGTCGCCGCGCTGCGCGAGGATTACCTGTCACGGGACGGCGACAACGCCGACCGCCGGCTCATCCTCCTCTTCGGCGCGCCGGAGGACAAGAACGTCGCGGGGATGTTGACCCGCCTGCTGCCGCTGGCCGACCGGCTGATCGTCACCACGGCCAACCACCCCCGTTCGGCCACGCCGGAGCGCCTGGCGGAGATGGCCGCCGAATTGGGGTGCGAGGCGACGTTGAGCCATTCGGTCAGCGAGGGGTTGCGGCTGGCCCTAAATGCCGCCGGGCCGGATGACCTCGTCTGCGCCACCGGCTCGATCATCGTCATCGGCGATTTGCTTAATCAGTGGGACAACCTACAATCGGAAAGAGGAAATTAGGAATTAGGAATCAGGTGTCATGAACCAAGACCATCTATGGGGATGCATTCTTAATTCCTAATTCCTAATTATTCTGCCATGGACGACTTCGACTATTCCCAGTTTCCCGACTTCCCGGAGTTATATTCAGAACTCGGCGATGAGTTATTTGACCGGCCCATGACCAAGGAGAAGAACGGTCTCATCGAATGCCCGTTTCTGCCGCTGCGCGACGTGGTGCTGTTCCCGCAGATGGTCATGCCGCTGTTCATCGGCCGCGAGCGATCGCTGGCCGCGATCAATGCCGCTAACAAGAACCGCGAGAACCTGATCGTCGCCGCCCAGCGCGACAACGAAGTGCTCGACCCGGAGGAGGACGGCCTGTTCACCATCGGCACCGAGGCCACCATCGGCCGCGTCCTGCGCATGCCCGACGAGACGACCAGCGTCCTGGCCCAGGGGCGGCGGCGGGTGCAGATCGTCCAGTTCCTCCAGTGGTCGCCCTATATCCGCGTCCGCGCTCGTGTCATCGAGGAGCCGTCCACCTGGAAGGCCAACACCGAGGCGCTGATGCGCGCGGTGCTGGCCCTGTTCGAGAAGACGGTCTCGCTCAATCACAACCTGCCCGAAGAGGCGTACTCTTATGCCATGAGTCTGGGCGAACCGGGGTGGCTGGCCGATTTCGTGGCCTCGACGCTGCCCGTGCCGGTGGAGGCGCGGCAAGAAATCCTCGAAGTCCTGGAGCCGCACGAACGGCTGCAGATGATCAGTATCATGCTGGCCAAGGAACTCGAGGTGCTGGAACTGGAGGATGAGATACAGAGCCAGGTGCAGCAGGAGGTAGACCGGTCGCACCGCGAGCACTTCCTGCGCGAGCAGATGCGTGTCATCCAGGGCGAGTTGGGCGAACTGGACGTCTTCGGCCAGGAGTTGAGCGAATTGCGCGAGGCGGTACAGCGCAAGAACCTGCCGGAAGGGGTGAGGGCCAAGATGGAGAAGGAGCTGGCGCGGTTGAACGCCATGCCGCCCATGTCGCCGGAGATCGGCATCATCCGCACCTACATCGACTGGATTCTCGACCTGCCCTGGGTGGAGGAGTCGCCCGACAATCTGGACGTGAACAACGCGGCCGAGGTGCTGGACGCCGACCACTATGGTCTGGAGAAGATCAAGGATCGCATCCTGGAGTACATCGCCGTGCGCCGCATCGCGCCCGACCACATGCGCAGCCCCATCCTGTGCTTTGTGGGGCCGCCGGGGACGGGCAAGACCTCGCTGGGCCGCTCCATCGCCCGGGCGCTAGGGCGCGAGTTCGTGCGCATCAGCCTGGGCGGCGTGCGCGACGAGGCCGAGATCCGCGGCCACCGCCGCACCTACATCGGAGCCATGCCCGGTCGCATCATCCAGGCCATGCGCCGCGTCGGCGCGCGCAACCCGCTGTTCATGCTCGATGAGGTGGACAAGCTGGGCAACGACTTCCGCGGCGACCCGGCTGCGGCGCTGCTGGAGGTGCTCGACCCGGAGCAGAACAACACCTTTGTCGATCACTACCTGGGGCTGGAGTACGACCTGTCGCGCGTCCTGTTCGTGACGACGGCCAACTTCCTCGACCCCATCCCGCCCGCGCTGCAAGATCGCATGGAGGTCATCGAGTTCTCCAGCTATCTGGAGGAGGAGAAGCTGGGCATCCTGCGGCAGTTCCTTGTGCCGCGCCAGTTGGAGCAGCACGGACTGGCCGACAAGGAGATTCGCTTCGAGGAGGAAAGCCTCAAGACGCTCATCCGCGAGTACACGCGCGAGGCGGGCGTGCGCAACCTGGAGCGCGAGTTGGCCAACGTCTGCCGCAAGATCGCCCGGCAGGTGGCCGAGGGCAAGGAGCCGCCGCGCCACATCACCGCCGCCCGCGCGCGTGAACTGCTCGGCCCGCCGCGCTTCACCGAGGACATCCGGCCCGACGTGGACGAGGTCGGCGTGGCGACGGGCGCGGCCTGGACGGCTGCCGGCGGCGAACTGATGATCATCGAGGTCAACCTGATGCCGGGCAAGGGCATACTGATCCTGACCGGGCAACTGGGCGACGTGATGCGCGAGAGCGCCCAGGCCGCGCTGACCTACACCCGCAGCCAGGCCGCCGCGCTGGGCATTGACCCGGAGCGCTTTGAGAAGCAGGATATCCACATCCATCTGCCGGAAGGTGCGGTGCCGAAGGACGGCCCGTCGGCCGGGGCGGCGCTGGCGACGGCCATCATCTCCGCCTTCACCGACCGGCCCATTCGCCGCGACGTGAGTATGACGGGAGAGATCACCCTGCGCGGCCGGGTGCTGCCCGTCGGCGGCGTGCGTGAGAAGGCGCTGGCCGCCCGCCGGGCCGGCGTCCACACCTTCATCCTGCCCGGCAAGAACGAGCGCGACCTGCTGGAAATCCCTGAAAAGCTGCGCGAGGATGTAGAGTTCATCTTCGCCGACCGCCTGGAACAAATCCTGGACGTGGCCCTCCTCCCGCCCCAGGGGCGCTGAGCGCCGACTGGCGACGAACGGACAGACCACTGACCAACTGATCTACTGCTTACTGATCACTGCTCACCCCGGAGGCCCCATGCACTCACACATCGCCACCTTCTCCATCGTCGCCTACGATCCCGGCCGGGGAGAATGGGGCGTGGCCGTCCAGTCCAAGTTTCTGGCCTGCGCCGCGGTGGTCTCCTGGGCGCGAGCCGGGGCGGGGGCGGTGGCGACGCAGTCCTTCGCCAACGTGGCCTACGGGCTGGACGGGCTGGACATGATGGAGCAGGGCGCCAGCGCCGAGGAGGCCATTGCCGCGCTGACGGCGGCCGACGAGCAGCGGGCGCAGCGCCGGGTGGGCATGGTGGACAAGCGCGGCCGGGCGGCGGCCTTCACCGGCGTGGAGTGCTACGACTGGGCCGGCCACGCCGTCGGCGACGGCTTCGCCTGCCAGGGCAACATCCTCGTGCCCGGCACGGTGCAGGCGATGGCCGCGGCCTTCGAGGAGGCGCGGCGCGGGCCGGGCGAGCTGGCCGACTGGCTGGTGCGCGCGCTGGCGGCGGGGCAGGCGGCCGGCGGCGACCGGCGCGGCCGGCAGGCGGCCGGGGTGCTGGTGGTGCGCCACAACGGCGGCTACGGCGGCAACAACGACCGCTACCTCGACTTGCGTGTGGACGACGACCCGGAGCCAATCGCCAAGCTGGGCGAACTGGTGGCGATGCACCATCTGTTCTTCGGCGCGACCGACCCGGCCGACCTGATGCCCATGGCTGACGCGGCCGGGGCGTTGCAGGCGATACTGAAGCGTACCGGCCACTATGACGGGCCGGCGAGCGGCATCTTCGACGAGGACACCCGCCGGGCGCTGCGGGCGCTGGTGGGCCAGGAGAACCTAGAGGAGCGCTGGGACGGCACAGGCGACGAGATCGACCGGGTGGTGGTGGACTTCCTGTTAAAGCGTTTCGGATAAGAGAATCAATTCACCACGGATTTTCACGGATTACACGGATACGAACGGATTGAACATGGAGTTCAATCCGTATCACCCGTAGAATCCGTGACAATCCGTGGTTCATTTATTAGAGAGGGAACTGTGCGGCCATTGTTGATTGAGCGGCCCATTGTGGTGCGGACGTACGACATCGACTTCGCCAACATCGTCCACAACATCGTCTATTTCCGCTGGCTGGAAGACCTGCGCTCGGAGATTCTGGCCGACGTGCTGCCCATCGACGAGATTCTGGCGACGGGCGTCAGCCCCATCCTGACCGAGAGCGCCATCGAGTACAAGTGGCCGGTGCGCATTGGCGACGCGCTGCTCGGCCGGATGTGGGTGGCCGAGCTATCGCGCACGCGCTGGACGCTGGCGGCGGAGATGATCGTGGGCGACCGCGTCTGCGCCGCGGCGCGGCAGAGCGGTTACTTTGCCAACCTGAAGAGTTTGCGTCCGGTGCGTGTGCCGGATAAATTGAGAGAGGCGTGGAAGGCAGCAGGGGGCCGCTGACTATGATTCGGCATGGGCGGCGATGTATTCCAGCGTCGCCCGGGTGATCAGCCCCGATCGCGTTTCGCCGCGTTGAGCAGCATATTGATCCATAAGGGACAACAGTCGCTCAGGTACGCTGATGTTGACGCGGCGCGTCTTGCCGGAGAGTTTGGAGAGATCCACCGTCACGAATGCCCAAATGCCCTCCTGGTAGTCGGGATTGCTCTGATGGGACTCGATGCTGCCCGCGGCCGGAATCTCCTCGCCATCGAGCAGCATCCCCTCGATATGCGCCTCAATTGCTTCCGCGACTTCGGACAGGGCCTCATCGATCGTTGAGCCGGCCGAAAAACAGCCTGGCAAGTCTGGCACGGTGACGCCGTAATCGCTATCTGGGTCTTTGTGAATGACAACTGGATATCGCATACGTTACTTCTCCGGCCATTTCCATCCAGCTTGACGAAAAATACTCCTGAGTGTGCCCACCGGTAAGTCTCGTTTCGGATGCGGTACCGTAACTCGCCCCGGTTTCGATGGATGTTTGAAATGGTAGTGGCTGCCCTTGATATGAACAACCTCCCAACCATCACGTTTAAGCCGCGCAATAATCTCTCGACTGTTCATCGTAGATTATACACACTGTACACAACTGATGCTACTAGCGCCAAGTCTCGATTTGACTTTTGACAGTGCTTACAAACGCATCGGCCGACGCCCCATCCAATATCCGATGGTCGAAGGTGAAGCTGACGTAGGCCAGCGGCCGGATGGCGATAGCGTCGTCGATGACCTTGACCCGCTTCTCGATAGCTCCGACGCCCAGAATGCCGCACTGGGGCTGGTTGATGATGGGCGTGGCAAAGAGGCTGCCCGACGTGCCGTGATTGGTGATGGAGAAGGTGCCGCCGCGCACGTCGTCCGGCCGGAGTTGCTTGGCCCGCGCCCGATCGGCCAGGTCGTTGATCGTCCGCGCCAGCCCCAGCAGGTTCAGCCCATCGGCGTTCTTGATGACGGGCACGATCAGGCCGTCGTCGATGGCCGTGGCCATGCCGATGTGGATGGCGCGGTGCAGCAGGATGCCCTCGTCCGACCAGCTGCTGTTGGCAAGTGGGTAGACCTTGAGCGCCTGTACCGTGGCGGCGACGATGTAGGCGGTGAAGGTCAGCCGCACGCCGTCCCGGGCGAAGCTATCCTTGTGGGCGCGCCGGTGGGCGGCGACGGCTGAGAAGTCGAACTCAAAGACGGTCGTCACGTGCGGGCTGGTGTGTTTGCTCCGCACCATGTGCTCGGCGATGGCGCGGCGAATGTTGGTCAAGGGCAGCAGTTCGGCTGGAGCGCCGGCATCCCCGCCGGCCGGACTAGTTGGCGCAAGAGCCGGCGGGGACACTGGCGCGGGCGCCGGCGCTTCGACCAGCTCGTCACTCGTCGCTGTCTCTTGCGCCGCCGGCTCGGTCTGCCGCGCCGCCGGCTCGGTCTGCCGCGCCGCCACGTAGGCCAGGATATCTTCCTTGGTGATGCGGCCGTCGCGCCCTGTGCCCGTCACCCGCGCCAGGTCTACACTGTGCTCGGCGGCGATCCGGCCGACCACGGGGCTGATCCGGCCGGTGTAGGCCGCCGGCGCCCGCTCTGTAATGGCCGCTTGGCTGGCTTGGCCGTTGGCCTCTGGAGCTATAGGCTCCACCCTGGCCTCCAGTCCCTGGCCCTTAACCCCTTCTTCCCTCTCCTTTGCACCCCCGCTCCCCTGCTCCCCTGCAATGGTTTCCCCCGGCTCGCCCACAAAGGCCAACACCGTCCCGACGGGTACGGTGTCCCCCTCGCGCACGCACAGTTGTAGGATGGTTCCGGCCGTCTCGGTCGTCGTCTCGGTCGTGACCTTGTCCGTCTCGACCTCGGCAATGGGGGTGTAGCGCTCGACGCGGTCGCCCTCCTTGACCAGCCAGCGGGCGAGCGTGCCCTCGATGACGCCTTCGCCCATTTCGGGCAGGGTTATTTTGGTTGCCATGTTTTCTCCGGCAGGGGAGCAGGGGGGCGGGGGAGCAGGGGAGAGGCCTTCACCCCTTCACCCCTGCTGCCCCGCACCCCTGCGTCAAGAAGCATAAGCCTACAGGAACGCGGGGAACCGCCCCGGATTCGTCTCATTCATGATGTCGTATAGGACGGCGAAAACCCCTTCGACGTTGGGTTTGGAGAAGTAAGCCCCATCGGTGCCGTAGGCCGGCCGGTGGGGGCGCGCGGCGATGGTGCGCGGCGGGCTGTCCAGCCAATCATAGCCGCCTTGGGCCTCGATGACCTGCTGCATCATGTAGGCCGTCGTGCCGCCGGGCATGTCCTCGTCCAGAAAGACGATGCGCCCCGTCTTTTTCAGTGACTCCAGAATCCGCCCGTGCCGATCGAACGGCAGGAGCGTCTGCACGTCGATTACCTCCACGTCCACGCCGACGCCGGCCAGCGCCTCGGCCGCGTCCAGGCCGACGCGGCACGACGCGCCATAGGTGACGAGCGTGATGTCGTCGCCTGGGCGCAACACCTCGGGCACACCCAGTGGCACGGTAATTTCGCCGATGTTGGATGGCATCTGCTCCTTCAGCCGGTAGCCGTTGAGCACCTCCACCACCAGCCCCGGCCCGTCGCCGAGCAGCAGCGTGTTGTAGAAGCCGGCGGCCTGAGTCATGTCGCGCGGGACGCAGATGTGCATGCCGCGCAGCAGATTGATCAGGGCGGCCATGGGCGAGCCGGCATGCCAGATGCCCTCCAGCCGGTGGCCGCGGGTGCTGATGATGACCGGCGCTTTCTGGCCGCCGCGCGTGCGCCAGTGTAGCGAAGCCAGGTCGTCGGACAGGATTTGCAGGCCATAGAGCAGGTAGTCCAGGTATTGAATTTCGGCGATGGGACGCAGGCCGCGCAGGGCCAGACCGATGGCCTGGCCGACGATGGTCGCCTCGCGGATGCCCGTGTCAGAGACGCGCAACTCGCCATACTTCTTCTGGAGGCCGGCGTAGGTCTGGTTGACGCCGCCCAGAAAGCCTACGTCCTCGCCGAAGGCCACCACCCGTGGGTCGCGGGCCAACATGGCCTCGAAGGCGGCGTTGAGCACCTGAGCGCCGGGCACGAGCCGGGCGTCGGGGGCGTAGACGGGCTTGACCTCGGTCACATGCAGGGCCGACTCGGCCGAGTTGCTGACCAGGTGCGAACCGTAGCGCTCCTCGTTGGTCGCTTCCTGGGCATTCTTCCAGGCCAGCAGCCGTCCGATGGGCTCGCCGGCGACCGCGCCGGCCCCCCGCGTCGCCACCAGCACCTCGCGCACCGCCATCAGCACGTCCCGCCGCAGCGGCGCCTCCTTGGCCAGCAACCGCTGCCGAACAGCCGCAACCTCAGCCACCCAAGCTGGCCTTTCTGCAATCGCCTCTTGCTCCCCCGCACCCCTGCTCCCTCGCTCCCCCGCCTCTTCCACCTCTTTCATCAGCGCCGCCACATCCTGCCGCTCATCATAGATCGGCCGGGCGAATGCCTGCCACGCCTTGACGCGGAAGTTCTCTACCAGCTTCTCGGCGTTGCGCTCCAGGTTATCGAGTTCGCCGGGCGGGGCGATGTGCTGGTCGATGATCCACTCGCGCATCTTGCGCAGGCAGTCGTACTCCTGCTCCCAGGCCAGCCGCTCGGGCGACTTGTAGCGTTCGTGGCTGCCGGAAGTGGAATGGCCCTGCGGTTGGGTCATCTCGATGACGTGGATGATGGAGGGCACGTGCTCCGTGCGGGCCAGCTCGGCGGCGCGGGCGTAGGTCTCCACCAGCGCGACGTAGTCCCAGCCCTTGACGGTGAAGATCTCGTAGCCGCCCGTCGTCTCCGACCGGCGCTGGAAGCCGGCCAGAATCTCCGACAGGTTGCCCTTGGTGAGTTGGTAGACGTTGGGGACGGAGATGCCGTACTCGTCGTCCCAGATGGAGAGGACGACGGGCACGCGCAGCACGCCGATGGCGTTGACCGCCTCCCAGAAGTGGCCTTCGGCCGTGGAGGCGTTGCCGATGGTGCCAAAGGCGACCTCGTCCCCGTTGCGAGAGAATTGCGTCAGGTGTTTCAGGCTGTCCAGCTCCCGGTAGAGGCGCGAGGCGTAGCCCAGGCCGACCAGCCGCGGCATCTGCGAGGCGGTGGGCGAAAGGTCGGCGGCGGAGTTGTAGAGCTGGGTCTGGTCGCGCCACGTGCCGTCGTCGTTGAGCAGGCGGGTGGCGAAGTGGCTGTTCATCTGCCGGCCACCCGAGTTTGGCTCAGCGACGATATCGGCGTGGGCGTAGAGTTGGGCGAAGAACTGCTGGATGGTCGTCGCGCCAATGGCGAAGAGGAACGTCTGGTCGCGATAGTAGCCGGTGCGGTAGTCGCCGCGGCGGAAGGCGCGGGCCATGGCGATCTGGGCCACTTCCTTGCCGTCGCCGAAGATGCCGAACTTGGCCTTGCCGCTGAGGACTTCGCGCCGGCCGATGAGACTGGTCTGGCGGCTCTCGACGGCCAGGCGGTAGTCGCGCAGCACCTCGGAGGCGCTCATGACCAGGCGGTTATTGAGTTGGGTCTTCTGCTTTTTTCGTTCGGTCGTCTCTAACATCACTTGCCTTTGAGTGCGTTATGGTCGTAGGGGCAGATCTGCGTGTCTGCCCTCGGCCCAGGGCGCACACGCGGGTGCGCCCCTACGGGAAGCGCCGGCGACCCGAGTGGGAGCGGGTCGCGGACGACAAAAGGCGACGCAGTCCGCCTGCGTCGCCATCCCGGATCGGTTGAATAGGATTGACTCGCCGTCATTGGGCGGCGCGGCCAACCTGTTACAGGCCAGGTGCAAAGTGGGATGTGCGCTAGCCCGCATCGGTTCCATCATAGCACAAAAAAGATGCTCGTGGATCGGCCTTTAGGCCGCTTTCAGAGAATTAGGAATAAAGAGCACTCTTCATTCCTAATTCCTAATTCGTAATTCCTAATTGATCAGTCGAGCGGGCGCACACTCAGGTTGTCGAACTGGACGCGCACGCCCGCGCCGCCGAGGGTCTGAACCAGCAACCCCACGTCGCCGGAGGCAAAGGTGTTGTCGGTGACGCGGCCGACCTCCTGGTTGTTGACGGAGAAGATCATATTGCCCGCCTCGGCGCGGACGGTCAGGCGGTTGGTGGCGTTCAGCCCCTGCTGGACGGCCGGCGACTCGA
The DNA here is from genome assembly GCF_041918635.1 of Promineifilum sp. (SeqCode). NCBI lineage: Bacteria > Bacillati > Chloroflexota > Ardenticatenia > Promineifilales (SeqCode) > Promineifilaceae (SeqCode) > Promineifilum (SeqCode) > Promineifilum sp. (SeqCode). The sequence continues at coordinate 1,566 of NZ_JAYRVJ010000008.1, read as the reverse complement.
ACCAGTGCTCGCCGACGATGGTGGTGTCCTCCGCGCCCTCGGCGTAGCGACCGATCCAGACGTAGCCGTCGGCCGAGATCTTGAACAGGTAGAAGTCGCCCGTCTCCGGGTTAGCGCGGAACAGCAGGCCGAAGCCGTTGTCGAGCGGCCCCGCCACAGCCGTCGCCTCGACTTCGAAGATGCCGTCGCCGAAGTTCTGGCCGGCCGACGCCCAGCGGCTCACGTCGTTCTCGATGATCTGGAAGTCATAGACGCCATCGACGACCTGCCCGATGGAGTAGGCGTCCTCGCCGCTGCTCCAGTCGCCGGCGTCGTCGAACGTCTCGGTGTAGGGCAGGCCGGTCGCGCCGCTCCGGCAGCCGGCCAGCCCCAGGAGCGCCACGGTCAGCAGCAGGAGCGCCGGCCGGAGTGGGTTTGCTTGGTGAATCAGTCGATGCATCGATTTCCTCTTTACCATCCGCAGATTACGCGGATTCCAAGAAGCTCACGCAAAGAACGCGAAGGACGCCAAGAGCGCCAAAGCTGTATGTTTCTTTGCGTTCTTGGCGATCTTAGCGTACTTTGCGTGCGGCTCTCAATCTGCGAAATCTGCGGATGATTCTCTTCTCTTGGCAATTGCCGCGCTTATGGTATACTTCATGGGGCGTGGGCGCGTAGCTCAGTTGGTTAGAGCGCACGGTTCACATCCGTGAGGTCAGGGGTTCAAGTCCCTTCGCGCCCACCACAACCCCCTTTCTCTCAGACGTTTGTGGCTCGATTGTTGTTCCCCGGCCGTATGTCGCCGGAGCGACGCGGCACGCCTACCACCCGCGCCAGCGGCAGCGCGAAGAGGATGCCGGTGTCAGGCTCGCTCAGTTCGCCGACGACGGACTCGGTGGCGGCGACGAGCTTATCGACCATCTCCTCCCCCTGCACAACGGAGAAGATCGTGCGGTGGTGCTCCTCATGGCCGTGCAGCAGCGAGCGCAGGCTGGGCATGAGCGGCACGTCGTCGCGAAAGCCCTCTTTATCGTGATGGCCCGCTTTTTGACGGATGCGGTGCAACCCCGTGCTCTCGACTATCGTGATGCCGCCAACGCCGGCCGCTTCCCAGGCGTCGAAGAGGTCAGGGCATTTGTTCACGTCATCCACGACCAACAAGACTAGATAGTGCATTGATTATCCCTCACGATGGGTGTGGAAGAAGCATCCACAGATTTCACAGATTGCACAGATTAAGCGACACTCGGCCAGCGTTGTGTCTTCCATTTTACTTGCTAGACAGGTTCGCCGCCGGGATCGACTTCGCCGGCGAGGGTGGGGGCGTCGCCGGCGGTCTCGTCGCGGTAGACGGCGCGTAGCAGTACCGGCGTGACCAGGGTGGCGATGATGATCATGAAGACGATCTGCGAGAACGTCTCCTGGCGGATGGCGCCCTGGCCCAGAGCGACCGAGGCCACGATTAAGCCCACTTCGCCGCGCGAGACCATACCGACGCCCAGCCGCAGGGCGTCCAGCCGGTTGAAGCCGGCGATGAGCGCGCCGAGGCCGCTGCCGATCAGCTTGCTCAAGATGGCAAAGAGCGTC
>NZ_JAYRVJ010000007.1:0-10889 GCF_041918635.1 Promineifilum sp. (SeqCode) | reverse complement strand
TCGCGGATAAGCCTGACTTCCCACTGCTGCGGCAGCAGCCAGCCCGTCTCCACGAAACCGGCCGGCTCCCATACCGGCGGCTGGGCTAACTCCGGCACGGACAACCCCGCCAGCCCGAATCCCCGGCCGAACGTCTCGAAGTCGGTCACCATGTCGAAGCGCACCAGCACGCGCTGCCCGGCGTAGGCGTCGAGCCGGATCGACTCGCGCACCCAGCCGTTTTCGCCGCCGAGCGCCGCGCTCAGCCCGCCCCAGGCCGGGCCGAAGGAGCCTAACGTGGCGTGCGTGGGCGTCAACAGCTCCCACGTCTGTCCGCCGTCGGTCGAAACCGAAAGGTAGGCGAAGTCGTAGTCCGGCTCCAGGTCATACCAGACGTCGAAAGTCAGGCTGGCGGCGCCGAGGCCGGTCAGGTCGAGCGCCGCCGTCAACTGCGCCCGGCTGCTATTGGCCGGCGGCGCGAACCAGAAGGGGTCGCCGCCCGGCGGAGGCCCGGCGGTCAGGGGCGCGGTCGTGTCGCCCGCGAAGGAGAGGACGGCCGGGCCGCTGAAGTCCAGGTCAATGTAAGCGATGGTGTATTGCTCCAGGCTACCCGCGGCCTCGAAAGGTAGTTGGCGAGCACGGTTGGCGAAGAGCGGCGGTCGCAGGTCGACGCCCACCAACTGGTAGCGCGGGTCAGCCGACTCACCATCCAGATAGAGCGCCGCGGCCCAGTCACCTGTGAAGCGCTCCAGTGTCAGGTCAGGCCGGTGGCCGGCCAGGACGGCGCGAATGGCGGCAAAGCCGTTATCCGGGTGGCGGGCCAACTCTTGCAGCGCGGCGTCGCCCGCCTGCTCCCACAGATAGAGCAGATACAGGTAGCTGCCGCCATAGCGGGCATAGATGTCGGGCGCGAAGTCGTACCAGCGGTCGAGCCGGACGTGCGGCTGATCCAGGTAGGGTTCCCAGTCCACCGTGTCGAGGCCGGTCATCGTCTCGGCGATCTGCGATAGCCCCTCATTGAGCCAGGTATCCTCGTTGGCGTCCAGATTCCATTGGATGAGGTGCTGCACCTCGTGGACGAGCGTGCCGTCGTAGAGCGGGTCGCCCGGCTGCATGCGTGACATGTTCAGGGTGACCATCTCCCGCTCGTTGGACTCAGCGAAGAGGGCGCGCGGGTACTGATCCTCGTCGGTGAAGTAACCCAACTCGGCGGCGTCGGGCGGCCCAAGCACGTGCAGCACGGTCAGGCGCGGATCGCCATCCACGCCGGGCCGCCACTCCTGGCCGAAGTTGCGGCTGAGCAGCGGGTAATAGTCGGCGCGCAATCGCTCGGCGGCCTCGGCCAGCGCGGCGCGGTCGAGTGGCAGGCCGGTCTCCACCCAATAGGCGGCCAGGTCGTCCAGGTAGACCAGTTCGGCCTGGCGCGGGCCTTCGGCCGTCTGGAACGTCAGCCGGTCGCCGATCTGGTAGGTCGCCGGCGGCACGGTGCGCTCGCCCAGTTCAGCCCGCCCCAACGCCTCGGCCGCGGCGAAGTAGTCGAGCGCGGGTAGCGTCGTCGTGAACAACCGGGCCAAGTCGAGGGCGGCGCGCGCCGGCGGCGGTTGCTGATCAACCGAGGCCGACGCGGGCGGCGACGGGTGGCAGGTCGCCGGTCGCAGGTCGCAGGGGATGGTCGAGGGTGTCGCCAGCACGCCGGCCGGTAAAAGTGTTCCCGGCGCGCCGGTCGGCGCGGGTAGTGCGGTTGGCGCAGACGCTTCCCGCCCTACCGGGGCGAGGACCGACCAAAGAAGGCAAGCCGATACGGCGCAGAGCAACAGGGACGCGCAAGCGACGGCCAGCAGCCCGCGGATACTCCTCCCTCTTGGCGGCGACTCGTTCATGCTGGCCTGATTGTATCCGCGATTCCAGACCCGTCAGGTTTGGGGGTCACGCAGCGTTTAGGCTTGATTGACGAGCCGAAGGAAATGACGATGATCACGACAGTAAGTGGTAAGCGAATTCGGCTCCGGCCTACTATATGTTGGGCAGAAGGAACGCGTAGGAACTCAAGAATGATATTACCAAAGAAGCGAGACCCCAGATTTATCACTGTGCGTCGCGGCGGCACCCTTCAAGACTCCGATCATCACCTGCTTGCGGTATGGGCGGCCGATTGCGCACAGCATGTGTTGCACTTATTCGAGGAAGTACAACCCAATGACGACCGGCCGCGTCGAGCCATCGAATTGGCTCGCGCTTGGACGCGAGGTGAGATGACAATGACTCAAGCGCGTACGGCCGCTGGCTTCGCCAACGCTGCGGCCAGAGAGTTGGGGGGAGCCGCTCGGCACGCCGCGTACGCTGCGGGCCAGGCGGCGGCGGTGGCGCATGTTGCCGCTCATGAGCTAGGCGCTGCGGCCTACGCAATCAAGGCCGTGCGGGCGGCCGCGCCAAAGGGGGAGAGCGAGGCCGCCGGTCGTCGGGAATGCCAGTGGCAGCGCCAGCAACTGCCGGAAGCGATCCGCGACCTTGTCCTGGATGATCAGCGACTGCGAAACGACATCTGCTGGTCGGTGTTCGACTACTAGTCGATGTGCTACGGGGCGCGCAACTGTTCAGCGCAGGCCGGGTTCTTACATACCGAGACCCTTGCGTAATGGCTCGAACTATGATGCGATATGCCCACGTCGTCGGCTGGGGCCGCTATCTCCCTGACCGCGTCGTGACTAACGACGAATTGTCACGCGTGGTTGATACCAGCGACGAGTGGATCTACCAGCGCACCGGTATCCACGAGCGCCACATCGCCGCCGCGCACGAGACGACAGCCACGATGGCGTTTGAGGCGGCCGCCCGCGCCCTGGCGGTGGCCGATCTGCACCCCTCGGCGATCGAACTGATCATCGTCGCCACCTCCACGCCGGCCTACATGTTCCCCTCGACGGCGTGCACGGTGCAGGACTATCTGGGCGCGAGCCACGCGGGGGCGTTTGATCTGAGTGCGGCTTGTTCCGGCTTCGTCTACGCTCTGCAAATGGCCGCGCAGTCCATCGCCGCTGGCTCGGTGCACAACGCGCTGGTCATTGGCGCGGAGACGATGTCGCGCGTCATCGACTGGCAAGATCGCAGCACCTGCGTCCTCTTCGGCGACGGGGCGGGCGCGGTTGTGTTGAAAGGATCGAGTATTCCCGGCGGCGTCATGGCGACCACACTGCGCTCCGATGGCTCGGGCGGCGACCTGCTCAGCCTGCCGGCTCTCTACCACAACCCCGTCCCCATCGCCGGAGCTGAGTTCTCCCACAACGGCCACCACAAGAACATCGTGGACATGGACGGCAAACAGGTCTACCGCTTCGCAACCAACGTAATCGCCTCCTCCATACACGACGTGCTCAAGATGGCCGAACTGACGACGGACGACATCGCCCTGATCATCCCCCACCAGGCCAACGTGCGCATCATCGAAACGGCGGCCAAAAAGCTGAAGCTGCCGATGGAGAAGTTCTATCTGAACCTGGAGCACACCGGCAACACCTCGGCCGCCTCTATCCCGCTGGCGCTGTGCGACGCGGTGCGCGATGGGCGGCTGAAGCCGGATGACAACGTCGTGCTCGTCGGCTTTGGCGGCGGGTTAACGTGGGGCGCGTCGGTGGTCAAATGGGACGTGACACCGCCGGATGTGTCGTTCCCAGATCGCGAGTGGAAGCGGGTGCGTTACGTTATGGCCCGCGGGCGCTCCCACGTGCGCCGGCTGCAGCGCCGCGTCGAGGCCGCTGTCGTCCGGCCATCGCGCAACGGCGATGGGTCTGACGGAGACTAATAGAAGAAATCATCCGCAGATTACGCAGATTACGCAGATTTCTTTTCTGAATCTGCGAAATCTGCGGATCATTCTTCTTTCTGCCAAATTGCCCAGGCGATCTGGCGCAACAGTTCCTCTTCGTCCAGCAACCCGTTGAAGTGCACCCGCTTGTTAATGACGGTGTGCGGCAAGTAGGCAGCCGAGTAGCGCAGGGCCGCCTCCGGGAAGAAGTCGGTCACGATTAGATAGGCGCGCACCCGCGTCTCGGCCGCCGCCGCGCCGAAAGCCGCCTTGGCGATCACCGCGCCGGTCTCGTCCTCAGCCGACGTCAGCAACTCAATGGCGATCTCCTCCGTCGCCCCGGCCGCGAGCCGGCGCAGCTTGATGCGGGTCAGCGGCTCCAACGTTTGGCCGCGAAAAGCGACAGCCTGGATGGCGGCGATGAGCGAGGTCATCTGATAGCCGATGGGCAGGCCGATGAGACGCAGACCGTAGTCAGACGACTCTTCGGCCGTGCCGGCCATGACGCCGATGACCGGATAGTAGGGGTAGTTGGCACGGCGCGGGAAGACGCGGTAGGACAGGAGAGGGAAGCGCTCGGCCAGCGCGCCGGCCAGGCGCACCGCCTCGCGCTCGGCGGGGCTGCCCGTCTTATCGGCCCAGAGGTGGAGGCAAACCGGCTCCGGCAGGTTGCCCAGGAACTCCGGCAATTGCCGCCATGTCTCCTCGTCCCAAGAGATGGGCTCATGTAAAGACGCAAAGTTCGCGAAGTGCAGAACGCTGTTTTCCTGGCGGACTTTGCGTCTTGGCGTGAGGGTTTCTTCCGGATCTTCAGACATCCATCGCTCTCAGATCGCGCTTTCATCAACTCGCGGTAGATACAGGGTAAAGGTCACGCCCTCGCCCGGCGCGCCGTGAGCCGTGAGCCGGCCACCGTGGGCTTCGATGATAGCACGGGCGGCGATCAGGCCCACGTCGGCGTGGCGCTCCAATCGGAACAGCTTGTCGAGTTCTTCCTGCGGCGTCGGCCGGGCGGGGTCAGACAGCGAAACGCGGGCGGATTCCCCTTCGTCAGCCACCTCAATCCGCAACGCACCACCCGGTCGAGCTGCCTTTTCGGCCTGGGCCAGGACGGCATAGAGCGCGCGGATGATGTGCTTCTCGTCAACCTCGGCCCAGACGGCCGACGGCGGCAGTCGGCGTTCCACCGTCAGCCCCTTGATAGCCAGCAGCCCATCGATCTCCGCCAGCGCCGCGCCGGCTAACTCGTTCAGGTCGCGGCGAGCGGGGGAGAGTCGCAACTCCCCCCGCTCGCTCTGCTCCAGCGTGAGCAGATTGTCGATCAGGTATTGAAACGACTTGGCATAGGCCATTATCGTCGCGGCCGATTCGCGCATCAACGGGTCGGCATCGGCCGGCAGGCCATCTTCGAGCAGCCCGCCATACCCCTGGATGATCGCCAGCGGCGTCCGCAAATCATGCGAAGCCAACGCTAACAAACTCACCCCGGCCCCATCATGATTATGCGAATCATTTAACTCATCGCCCATACGCACACTACCCACCATACCGCTGCTTCCACTCATACAACTTATTGATCGCCTGCAACGGCGTCAGCGCGTTCACGTCCAGCTGCCTCAATTCGTCCAGGAACGGGCTGGACTCCGGGAAGAGCGCGATCTGCTGGCCGGTGGAGAGACGGCTGCGCTCGACAGCCGCCGTCGGGGCGTGGCGCTCCAGGTCGATCAGGATCTCGTTGGCGCGCAGGATTACATCGCGCGGTAGCCCGGCCAACTGGGCGACGTGGATGCCGTAGCTGCGATCCGCGCCGCCCGGCACAATGCGATGCAGGAACGTCACCTCGCCCCCCTCCTCCGACACATCCACGTTGAAGTTCACCACGTCGGGTAGAAAGTCGGCCAGCCCGGTCAACTCGTGGTAGTGAGTGGCGAAAAGCGTACGCGGCTTCAGGCGCGGGTGGTTGTGCAGGTACTCCACAATGGCCCAGGCCAGCGACAACCCGTCATAGGTGCTGGTTCCCCGCCCGATCTCGTCCAGGATGAGTAGCGAACGGCGCGTAGCGTGGTGGAGGATTTCGGCTGTCTCTACCATCTCGACCATGAACGTCGAGCGCCCGGCGTGCAGTTCGTCATGCGCGCCGATGCGGGTGAAGATGCGATCCACCAGGCCGATGTGGGCGGCTGAGGCGGGCACGAAGCTGCCGATCTGGGCCATCAGCGTGATCAGCGCCACCTGCCGCAGATAGGTGGACTTGCCGCTCATGTTCGGCCCGGTGATGATCTGGATGAGGGCGTCATCGTTGAAGTGCACGTCGTTGGGTACGAAGCGCTCGCCGCGGCGCGCGCCGGGGACAAGACCCGCGTTGAGCGCCTGCTCCACGACGGGATGGCGGCCGTCCTCGATGTGTAGGGCGGTGTCATCGGCGAGCGTGGGCCGAGCGTAATCATTCAGCGCAGCCACCTCGGCCAGGGCCGCGGCCACATCCAGTTCGGCCAGCGCGGCGGCGGTCGTCAGCAGTTGCTCGCTGTTGCCGGCGACGTGCTGGCACAACTCGCTGAACAGCCGCCGCTCGATCTGCAAGATGCGCTCCTCGGCGTTGAGGATAAGCGTCTCGTACTCCTTCAGGTCGGGCGTGATGTAGCGCTCGGCGTTGGTCAGCGTCTGCTTGCGGATGTAGTCGGATGGGACGAGCCGCGTGTTGGCGTGAGTGACCTCGATGTAGTAGCCGAAGACCTTATTGAAGCCGACCTTGAGCGAGGGGATGCCCGTCCGCTCCCGCTCGCGTGGCTCCAACTCGGCCACCCATTTGCGGGCGTGGGCCGAGGTATTGACGACCCCATCCAGCTCAGCCGAGAAGCCGGGGCGCACGAACCCGCTCTTGTTCAGATTGCCCGGCGCGTCGTCGCCCAGGGCGCGGCCGATGGTGTCGGCTACATCCGGGCAGGGGTCGAGCCGCCGTGCCGCGCCGGCCAGCGCGGCCTGGCCGGCAGCCAGCGCCTTGATGCGGCCCACGGCGGCCAACGCCAGGCCGATGTGTTCCAGGTCGCGCGGGACGGCCCGGCCGCCCAGGACGCGGTTGGTCAACCGCTCCAGATCAGGCAGCCCCTTCAGCGCCGCGCGTGAGTCGGCGCGCAAGAGGGCGTCGCCGACCAGCGTCTCGACCTGATCCAGCCGGGCGTTCAGCGCGTCCACGCTCAGCAGGGGTTGGGTGATGCGCTGGCGCAACAGGCGCAGCCCCATCGGCGTGACCGTCTTGTTCAACACGGACAGCAGCGTACTCGGAGCGCGGTCGCCGCCCGGCGCGCGGGCCGCGATCGCCTCGGTCAACTCCAGGTGGCGGCGCGTGGCCTCGCCCAGCGCCATGTAGCCGTCGGTGGTGTAGGTGGTCAGGCGCTGCATCTGGCCGACGCTGCCCCGCTGCGTCTCTTGCAGGTAGTGAAGGACGACCCCGGCGGCGCGCGTCGCCAGCGGCTTGCCCTCGCAGCCGAAGGCATCAAGCGTGGCGACGCCGAAGTGACGCAGGAGGGTCTGGCGGGCGTGGCCCAACTCGAAGCGCCAGGCGGGCAGGCGACTGATGGTATGAATAGCCGGGTAGTCGGCCTCGGCTCCCTCCGGCGCGAGCAACTCCACGGGCGCGAGTCGGGCCAATTCCTCCAGCAGTTCGCGCCGGTTCGCCAACTGGGTGGTCGCGAATTCCCCGGTGGTGATGTCGGCGTAGGCCAGACCGGCGCGACCCACAGGGGGTGCGTCCGGAGAGATGTACTCGCCACTCGCGTCGGTGACGACGGCGACCAGATAGTTGTTGCGCCCGGCGTCCAGCATGCCCGGCTCGACGACCGTTCCGGCCGTGAAGACGCGCACGACTTCGCGCGGCATGAGGCCGTTGATGAGCTCGGTGCTCATCTGCTCGCACAGGGCCACCTTGTACCCCTTGGCGATGAGGCGAGCGATGTAGTTCTCGGCCGAATGGTGGGGCACACCGGCCATGGGTATGCGCCCGTTCCGGCCCTGCGGCCGGCTGGTGAGGATGAGGTCAAGCTCGCGGGCGACCAGCGCGGCGTCGTCGTCGAATGTCTCGTAGAAGTCGCCCAGCCGGAAAAAGACGATGGCGTCGGGGTATTGCGCCTTGACGTCGAGATACTGCTGACGGCTGGGGGTCACGGTTGCGCCGGACATAACTTCTTCACTGCTAACTGCTTACTGACTACTACACTCAGCCGTCACACCTCAAGCTGATACACATCCCGAAGTGTCTGGCGAACGGCCTCCCAGGTGGGGGCGACGGGGGGCAGTTGCGGCATGGGCAAGCCCTGATCCTTGAAGCCAGTGGAGGTCATCAGGCAGACGACCGGCCCGTCGAAGCGCCAGCCGCCGGCCGCGGCCTGCCGCAGCCCGGCCAGCCCGGCCGCGCCGGAGAATTCCGCCCACAATCCCTCACGCCCTAGCGCCGTCTGGGCGTCGGCCATCTCGGCGTCGGAGACGGCCACGGCGTCCCCCTCGCTCTCTCGCACGGCCAGCACGCCGCGGTAGCTGTTCGCGCCGACGACGATGCTGTAGGCGGCCGTCGGCGCCTCATCTACCTGGACAACGGGCCGTCCGGCGGCCAGCGCCGCGCGCAGCGGCGCGCCCGCCGCCGGCTCGCAGGCGAATAGCTGCGGCGCAGGGCCGACGCCGCCCAGCCGGGTCAGTTCCTTGAAGCCGAGCCAGACGCCGTAGAGCAGTTCGGCATAGGCGGTGGGGACGAAGACGGCCGCCGGCAGCCGGTCGCCCAGTTGCCGGTAGAGTTCGTAGGCGATGGTCTTGTACCCCTCGGGGCCGAAAGGGTGGCCGGTGTGCGTGGGGGTGATGCTGCTAACGGGATGAAAGCCAGCCCGCTCCACCAGTTCGCGCATCAGCACGCGCCGCAGCGGTCGAGGCAGCGGCACGACGGCCGCGCCATAGGCCGACACCATGCGCACCAGATGAGGCTCCGTGCCCTCGGTGATGAACAGGACGCACGGCAGCCCGACCCGCGCGGCATAGGCGGCCGCCGCCGCGCCGTGGTTGCCCGACGAGGCCACGGTGACGCCCGGCGCGCCGCTATGGACGGCGGCGCTGACGGTGCACAGGTTCAACCGGTCTTTGTGGCTGCCGGTCGGGTTGCGGCTCTCGTCCTTTATGTAAACTTCTTTCTCAAGCCCGACCCAATCGGCCAGCCGGGGCGCGGCGACGAGCGGCGTGCCCCCCTCGCCCATCGACAGGCCGGGAGCCAGCGGCGGCAGCAATTCCCCCCAGCGCCAAAGGCCGGGGTAGGGATCGCGCCGGAAGAAGTCGGCCGGCAGGCGCGCCGTGTCGTATTCCAGGGCCAATGGGTATTGCAGTTCGGCCGTACTGGTGGCCGGGCAGCCCTCGACCAGCGCCGGAAAGAGCGGGAAGCGCCGGGAGGGGTCGCCCAGCGAGCGTTGGGTGCGGGCCAGCGAGGCGGGGGCATTCACTCGATGCCCCCGTCACTTTGGGCCGCCGCGGGCTGCTCGTGCCCGCGCGTCCCCGCGTGCCACGCCTCCAGCCGTCGGCGGTGCCGATTCTCGAGCTTGACTAGCGGGCGAACGGACTTCATCATCGTGTGGCAGTCGTCGTAGGGCAGCGACTCGTGGCGCATCAGATAGGCGGCGACGAGTGTGGCCGACCGGCCGCGCCCCTTGGCGCAGTGGACGAGCACCGAGCGCCCTTGCTCAATCTGCTCGTCGATCCAGTCCGCCCCCTCGCTCAGGTACTCATCGGCCGGCACGGTGGCGTCCAGCACCTCCAGCCGGCGGTAGTTGATGTCGTGTTCGGTGTAGAAGGCGCGATCCCCCTCGCGCTCGGCGCGCATGTCGAGGACGGCGCTGATGCCGTTATCGAGCAGGAACTGGTAGTCGCGCCCATAGGTTGGCGCGCCGCCCAGCCACAGCCCGGGCGCGATTTGGTCGAACCAGCGATTGCCCTGCACGCGCTCATAGAGAAAACGAATGGCCGGATAGAATTTATCGAAGGCCCAGTGGAATGGGTTCATCGATGGTAAGGATAACGCCGCGGGGCGGGATTGGCAATTGGAAGCAGGGGGCGGGGAGCAGGGGAGCGGGGGAGCGCGGTGCGTATCTATTGAGAAAGCGCCCGCTGCGCCCCCCTCCCCCACGTCTCAACCAGGGTGGGCGGCCCGCTGGGCGGCGATGATGCGGTCGAGCAGGGCGTTGAAATCGTCGTCCACCGTCTGGCGGGCTGGATCGGCGTCGTACCAGGCCATGATCTCGCGCGCGCCCGCGGCGAAGGGGATTTCGGCGGCAAAGTCGGGCACGATGCGGCGAATCTTGCTGTTGTCGAAGAGGACGCTGTGGGTTTTGTCGCCCAACAGGCTGCTGCCCCAATCGGCGTCATAGCGCGCGATGTCTTCCGAAGGCACGTGGACGAGGATCGGCTCGACCCCCGCCGCCTCGCCCACCAGCCGGGCGATCTGATCCCAGGTCAGCGACTCGTCGGAGGTGATGTGGAACGCCTCGCCGATGGCCCGCGGCTCGCCGAGCAGGCCGAGGAAGGCGCGGGCGAAGTCGCGGTGGTGGGTCAGCGTCCACAGTGATGTGCCGTCGCCGTGGATGAGGATAGGCGCGCCGCGGCGCATGCGGTCGACGACGGTGTACCGGCCGTGGATCGGCAGCAGCGTCCGGTCGTAGGTGTGCGACGGCCGGACGATGGTGGCCGGGAAGCCCTCGTCGCGGTGGGCGGCCATCAGCGCCGCCTCACAGGCGATCTTCTGCCGCGAGTACGCCCAGAACGGGTTTTCCAGCGGCGTCTCCTCGGTGATAGGCAGGCGCTGGATGGGCTTCTGGTAGGCCGAGGCGGAACTGATGAAGATGTACTGGCCGACGCGCCCGCGGAACAGGTCGAGGTCGGCGGCGATGCGCTCCGGCCCGAAGGCGATCCACTGCACCACGGCGTCGAAGGTATGGCCGTCGAGGGCGGCGCGCGCGGCGGCCGGATCGTACACATCGGCATGCAAGACGTGGGCGGCCGGCGGTATGGGCCGCTGCTGTGAGTGGCCCCGGTTGAGCAGGTACAGGTCGATGCCCCGTTCCACGGCCAACTCGGAGCAGGC
>NZ_JAYRVJ010000006.1:0-5180 GCF_041918635.1 Promineifilum sp. (SeqCode) | reverse complement strand
TAATAGCCGTCGCCGTTGCCGCCGGGATAGCCGCCATAGGGCCAGTGTAGGCCGGTGAAGGTGAAAGACGTGTCGAAGATCGGGTAGTCCCAGTTCACGTCGGTCGAGCCCTGGCGGGTCTTGTTGGGGTCTTCCCGCCAGTTCTTGTAGCCCATCATCGTGCGGCCGTTGTCCTCGAAGCGCACTTGCCACCACATCGTGTTGCCGCTCAGGTTGAGGAAGCGACCGCCGCGCGCCACGAACTCCTTGACGCGCTGGCGCATGTCCCACGTCCAGTACTCGCTATGGCCGGCGATGATGACCACGTCGTAAGGGCTCAACAGATTGGGCATGAACTCCAGGTCATACGTCGTGGCATAGGCCACGTCGTAGCCGGCCGTGTCGGCCCACTCGACGAAATGGCTCTCCCAGCGCTGGTACAGGCCGGTACCGTTACCATTATAGGGCCGGTCGAAGCTGACCCGCTGCACCTTTTCCGTGACGCCAAAGCCGTAGAGCGAGCCGCCGCCGAAATCATTGTAAGCGTGGTAGGTGTTGACCGAGGCCAGGAACAGGATGCGGGCCGTCGCGCCGGGATTGTGCTCGCGGACGAAGAAGAGCATGCGGGCGCTGCGCCCATCGGCGCGCGGGATGTCCACCGTATAAGCCCCCGACGGCCAGTCGGCCGGCACGGTGAAGGTGGCCGCCACGGGCCAGCCGCAACCCGTCTCGGAGCGGCCGGCGCAGTTGCGATTCTCGCTGCGCACGTTGGGGATCGTGGTCATCAGCTGGCGCGCCGCCCCCTCGCGGTAAACGCTCAGGCTGTAGGGGCCGCTGCGGCCGTTGGAGATGTGGAAGTCCAGGCTCTCGCCCGGCGCGACGGAGACTTTAGAGGTGTAGCCGCCGACCGACGAATCGGTGGTGGCCTCGATCACATTCGCCTGACCGCTCTCTTCCAAGACTCCAGCGTTCGGCGCGGCGCGACAGGCGACCGACAGCAGGGCGAATCCGGCAAGCAACAGGCACAAAAACAGGCGGCGCGACATGGTAATAACCTCCTGACAACAGGCCGCTTTGCCGATCGCCGAGCAAAGGCCCCGGCAGCGATTCTTCGGCCCAATGGCTACCCGGTCACCCCATACTGGCCGTGGGAACTACGCAACGGCAATCCTGGAGCCTCTGGCGGCGGCCACGTGGCGGCAAAGGCCAGCGTTGCATCAACTACAGTATACCACACCATCTAAGCCAATTCCACCACTTTCTAGAGGAGATGGGTACATTGTCCGGGCCGTGACAGTTGAAAATGGCACAAGAGGCGGGCACGACCATCCCTGAACGCAAAACTGCGGGCAGAGTCGAAAACAGCTCTGCCCGCAGTTCTTCCCAAAAACTGGTGGGTAAGGCGGAGGCGGGGGTAGAAACAACCGGCCGCCTCGCGCCGCTACTCAACTGAGTCAGCCGGGGTTAAGGAACCGGCGGAACCTCCTCGAAAGGATAGTCCCAGATCGAGATGCTGTTCACCAACCCGTTCACCGGCGGGAACGTCTCGCCCGTGAAATAGTCATTGCCGAGGTTGAAGTCGGCCCAGGTGTCGTAGAAATCGATGTCCGGGTAGTTGCTGATCGTGTCGATCTCATACAGGTTGGACGGCTGGAAGATGCGATCGGTCACGCCGGTGATGCCAAACGCGGTACGCGGCGTGAACAGGAAGTCGATGCCCGCCGCCAGGTCCGGGTCCTTGCCCAGCGCCTGCGGGCCTTGCGCCTCGGGGGCAGCCGGCGTCATCAGCTGGAAGCCGATCACGTCGATGCTGGTGCTGGCGCGCCCGGGGGTGAACCAGCCGTAATCGCGGGTGTTGAAGACGCGATACCAGGCGCCGTCCGTGTCCGGGCCAACGCTGGTAGCGCAGAACATGAGCACGTCGAAGCCGCTGCCGACGATCTGGCCGCCCCATGCGCCGCGCACGCGATAGACGCCCTGCGTGGTGATGAAGAAGATGCCCGCCGGGCACACTTGGCCGTAAAGCGGATCCACAAAGGTCTCCGGCGCCCAGTAGCCCAGGCCGTCGATGCGCTCCATCGCCGTCGTCAGACCCACGTCGGAGCCGTCGAACAGCACCTCAAACGTGCCCACGTCGCTCGGGTCCGTCTCCGAGTACTTGACGATGTCCTGGCCGTTGACACGGCCGGAGATGCCGGGCACGCGAATGGAGTTGGGCGCGAAGGTCAGGTACAACGCCGGGATGTACTTCAGGTCTTCCGAAGTGACCGGGTCGGCGACGCCAAACCACATCAATTCGTTGAAGCTGAAGGCGTTGATGCCATGCTTCGCCGTCAGCCCATGCTCGCTGCCGTCAAAGAAAGTGAACCAGGCCGGGTCGCCGCCTTCGCGGGTCACGGCGATGATGTCTTCCGGGCCGTAGTCCAACCCGTCGGCCGTTGTGCCGGCCTGACGCATCGACACCAGCACCGCGCCCGGATCGGTCACACAGGCCGCGGCGAACAACAGCATCGCCAGAATCACCAAGACGACCGATCCGCGTTTCCGAAAGAAGTAGCCGTTCATATGCCTCCTAACAGTGTGGGGTTGTTTGCCTTGTTCGCACCAGAAGCGCGTCAAGTTCGAGCGATGCCGGCCGGCGACACGATGAGCCAAGGAGCGAAAGCCGGCGTGAGCCGGAAAACTGCTCACCCTTGTAGCAGATTTTACCGGCGATCACAGTATAAAACACCTGAGCAATTTATGCAATAGCCAGGCCGAAATTTGCTCATACGGCCATGTAATTATCACAGACAGGGGCGCTTGACGTAATCGCCCAGGCCAGCGCGCCGCGTTGCCGGAAGCGCGCCGCGCTTTCGGAAGCGCGCCACATGGATTACAATCGCCCATGTGAGCGAGAAGCCCGATCAACTGGCCCCGGCCGAAACCTGGTTCGCCGCCCGCGGTTGGGAGCCATTCCCCTTTCAGCGCCGCGTATGGCGCGCTTATCTGGACGGTCGCAGCGGCCTCATCCACGCCGCCACCGGCGCGGGCAAGACGCAGGCGGCGTGGTGGGGGCCGTTGTTGGAGTGGGTGGCCGAGCAGGGGGGCAGGGGAGCGGGGGAGCGGGGGGGGCGTGGTCGGCCGCCGGCGGTCGGCTTGCGCGTGTTGTGGCTGACGCCGATGCGCGCCCTGGCGGCCGACACGGAGCGCTCGCTGCGCGAGGCGGTGGACGAGGCCGGCATCCCCTGGACGGTCGAGCGGCGCACCGGCGACACCGGCAGCGGCGCGCGCGCCCGCCAACTGCGCACGCCCCCCACGGCCCTCATCACCACGCCGGAGAGCCTCTCCCTGCTCCTCTCCCAGCCCAACGCCGCCGATCTCTTCCGCGACCTGCGTTGCGTCGTCGTCGATGAATGGCACGAGATGCTGGGCAACAAGCGCGGCGTCCAAACCGAACTATGCCTGGCCCGGTTGCGGCGCTGGCGGCCCGGCCTGCGCCTCTGGGGCCTCTCGGCCACCCTCGGCAACCTCGATCAGGCCCTGGCCGTCTTGCTGGGGACAGAGAAATCATCCGCAGCTTTGGCAGATTACGCAGATTATAAGAAGGAGAAATCTGCCGAATCTGCCCAATCTGCGGATGGTTCTTCCGGCCTCTTGATCCAGGGCCACATGCCGAAGGAGATCGTCATCGACACGCTCATCCCGGAGCGGGTGGAGCGCTTCCCCTGGGCCGGGCACATGGGGCTGAAGATGTTGCCCGCGGTGGCCGCGGCGGTGGAGGAAGGGCGCACCGCCCTGGTCTTCACCAACACGCGCAACCAGGCCGAGACGTGGTACCAGGCACTGTTGGCCGAGCGGCCGGAGTGGGCGGGGGAGATCGCCCTCCACCACGGCTCCCTCTCGGCCGACAACCGCCGTTGGGTGGAAGACGGTCTGCGCGCCGGCCAGTTGCGCGGCGTCGTCGCCACCTCCTCGCTCGATCTGGGCGTGGACTTCTCGCCCGTCGACCGCGTCTTGCAGATCGGCAGCCCCAAGGGCGTGGCCCGCCTGCTGCAGCGCGCCGGCCGCAGCGGCCACCAGCCAGGCGCGACCAGCCGGGTCACCTGCGTGCCCACCCACGCCTTCGAACTGGTGGAGGCCGCCGCTGCCCGCGACGCCATGCAGGCCGGCCGCATGGAGGGGCGCGAGCCGGTGGAGCGCCCGCTCGACCTGCTGGTGCAACACCTCGTCACTATTGCCCTGGGCGGCGGCTTCGCGCCCGAGGAGATGTTGGCCGAGGTGCGCTCGACCTACGCCTTCCGCGACCTGAGCGACGCCGAGTGGCGCTGGGCGCTCGACTTCGTCGTCCACGGCGGCGAGGCGCTGGGAGCCTACCCGGAGTACCACCGCGTCGCGCCGGTGGACGGCCGCTACCGCGTCCTCGACAAGGGCATCGCCACCCGCCACCGCATGTCCATCGGCACCATCGTCGGCGAGTCCTCCATCGCCGTCAAGTACCAGAGCGGCCGCGACTTGGGCAGCATCCAGGAGTCGTTCATCAGCCGCCTGAAGCCGGGCGACACCTTCGTCTTCGCCGGCAAGAAGCTGGAGTTCCTGCGCGTGCGCGACATGACCGCCTGGGTCAAGCCGGCCAACCGGCTCAAGGGCATCATCCCGGCCTGGACGGGCACGAGCCTGCCCATCTCGCCCGAGTTGGGCGCGGCCGTGCGACGCAAACTGGCCGAGGCGCGTGACGGGCGCTACGACGGGCCGGAGATGAGCGCCGTGCGGCCGGTGCTGGAGTTGCAGAAAAAGTGGTCGGCGCTGCCGGGCGAGGACGAGTTGCTGGTGGAGCGGCTGGAATCGCGGCAAGGGCGGACGAAGCTGCACCATCTGTTCGTCTACCCCTTCGCCGGCAAGCTGGTGCACCAGGGCCTCGCCGCGCTGGCCGCGTTCCGGCTGTCGCGGGCGCGGCCAGCGACGTTCACGCTGACGGCCAACGACTACGGCTTCGAACTGCTGGCCGATGACGCGACCGGCTTCGCGGCGTTGAACGCCGAGACGCTCATCCCGGCCCTGTTCTCGACCGACAACCTGCTGGAGGACATCGCCGCCGGGCTGAACGAGAGCGAGATGGCCCTGCGCCAGTTCCGCGAGATCGCTCGTGTGGCCGGCCTTATCTTCCAGGGCTTCCCTGGCCAGCCGCGCAAGGCCCGCCACTTGCAGGCGTCGAGCAGCCT
>NZ_JAYRVJ010000005.1:0-3487 GCF_041918635.1 Promineifilum sp. (SeqCode) | reverse complement strand
CTCCGACAGCCCCACCGGCGGCGACAGGGTCACTTCCCCCAGCGGGGCGAACTGCCCCAGCGCCGTACCCGTCGCGCCCACCGCTTCCAATGCGCCGCCCGCCTTGCCCGCGTAGATGCCGGCCGATAGCTCCGCCGTTACCGGTGGTGTGCCCGGCGGCAAGGGCAGTACGTGGTAGGTGACGATGGTCGCGCCGGCCGGCCACGCGCTCGCCGGCGCTCCGGCGTGGTCGAGCAGTAGCGCGTCGGTTTGGGCCACGCGCTCGCCGGTCAGGGGATCGCGCAGGACGAGCGAGACGGCCAGATCGGCCGGGGGCAGTTCGGCCGCCCGCCAGCAGAGGGCAACGGTTACGGCCGTGTCGGCCGCCGCGCCTTGGCCCACCCAGGCCGCGACCAGTTCCAGCGGGCCGAAACGCGCTCCCGGCCGGGCCAGACCGCTGCTGTCGCAGGTTGGCAGCGGCCCATGCTGCTCTGTTAACTGGTACTGGCGCACCAGCAGCCCCTCAAAGCGCGTCTCGCCCGCCCGGTAGCCGCGTCGGGCCAACTCGAACGGCAGCCGCCCGGCCCAGTCGCGCGTGCCGTCGGGGTAATCGACGACGAAGACGCGCCCCGACGCCGCGCACGGCTCCTCGCCGGCGCAGTCGAGCAGGCCGGTCAGGGTCGCATCGGTCTCGTCGGGTGACTTGTCCAGCCGAGGCATGCGCACCGGCGTGGGGCCGTGATATTCGAAGGGCAGCGACCAGTCGGTGTCGGGGATGAGGATGAGATCGTCCGGCCCGGCGACCGCCTCCAGGTGGCGGGCCACGCCGCGCATGTCGGGCTTGGCCGTGGCCGGCACGAAGAAGTATTGCCGCAGACCCCACAGGCTCAACGCCACCAGCGCCAGCGCCAACATCGGGGCCAACAGGCGACCGAGCAAGCGAGCGGTCGGCCGACGTCCGGCAGCCGTCGGCCCCATCAGCCACGCCGCCAGCGGCACGAACAGCGCCGCGAACATGACGACGTAGCGGGGGTGGGAGAAGGAGCGCACGCTCCAAACCAGTAGCGCCGGCAAGAGCGGGGCGAGCCAGTGGGCCGTGAAAGACCTGACAGGTTGGCGGACAGGAGTCCGCTCGAAACCTGTCAGGTCTAGACTGCGCAGAAGTAGTAGGACGGCAGCCAACACCCCCGCCACAGCCGCCCCCACCCGCACCCACGGATTCGCCAGCGCCCCGGCCAGCCCGGTCAGGTGGAAGGCCCACACCTGAGCGAACAGGTAGGGCAGCGGCACCGGTTCCGTGGTGAACGTGCCGGCGGCGGCCTCGGCCTGGATGGCCGGCAGGTTGGCGGCGACGGCCAGCAGCCAGGGCAGCCCGGCCGCGCCCACCAGCGCGTGCGCCGCCAGCCAGCGCCGCAGCCCCGCCCACTCGCGCCGCCGCCCCAGCGTCAGCACGCCCCACAGCCCAATGTAGCCCACGGCGAAGAGGGCGATGTAGTGGAGGTGGAGGGCGAGCGATTCTAGCGCAGCGAGGAGGAGCAGGGGGGCGAGGGAGCGGGAGAGCGGGGGAGCAGGGGGGCGCTCCTGTTTAGAGTCTGCATCCTCAGATGCGGAGGGGCGGGCCAGCAGGCGGTGAGCTAACCAGAGCATAGCCAGATAGGCGACCGGCAGCAGCGCGTAGACGCGAATCTCTTGCCCATAGATGACCGACAGCGGCGAAATAAGCATTAGCCCCGCTGCCAGCAGAGCGACCATTGATGTCACCGATCGCGCGGACGATGTTCGTTCTTCATCTGTGTCATCTGTGAAATCTGTGGATGCCCTCTTCACCACCGCATACACCAGCGCCACCTGCATCAGGCTTGCCAGCGCGCTCAGATAGCGCCCGCTGAAGGCCGACACGCCGGTCAGCGCCAGCCAGCCCTTCAGCAGGAAGAAGTACAGCGGCGGGTGAATGTTGTTCAGCCGGTCGCGCACGATCTCGGCCGCGCTCGACGTCGCTAGGTGCAGGCTGATGCCCTCGTCCCACCACAGGCTTTGCGTGTCCAGCCGGTAGACGCGCAGGGCGAAGGCCGCCAGCAGCAGCCCGGCCAGTAGCCAGAGGGAGCGGCGGCGCGTCATCATGGGCGGCTAACGTCCAGCGCGATGGGCAGAATGAAGTGGTCGGCTGCTGCCTCGCCCGTCACCGGCAGGCGGTGGCCGTCGTCGGCCGTGTAGAGGCCCAGCCGCACCGTGTAGCGCCCCGGCGGCAGGTCGGCCGGCAGCGCTAGGGGCACGCGGTCGGTGATGACCTGTCCCTTGTCCCAGATGTCGCTCGGCAGACCGCCCGGCCAGTGATCGGCCTGAGCCACCGTCTTGCCCGCCTCGTCCAGCACGTGCACAAAGGCGGTGTAGACGGCGCGCGGCTCTTCCAGCGCTTGCCAGTAGAGAGTCAGTTCGGCCGTCTCGCCCGCGGAGACCTGACATGTCTTCTGAGACCTGTCAGGTCCAGGGCAGGTGAAGCCGCGCAGGCACACACTATCCCCAAAGCATGTGTCGAGCGGCCAGACAACGTTGTCCGGCAGCGCATAGGCCCGGTCGATGTTGTTGATCGTCAGTTCGGCCAGCGTCGCGGCCGGCGCGAGCGGCTGCCCGTCGGCCAGCAGCGGCTGGATGACCAAAGCGTAGCGCCCGGCGGGCGTCGGCGGCGGCAGGGGTAGGCGGTACTTTTCGTGGACCGTCTCGCCCGTGCGCCACTGCCCCGTGTCGAAACGGCTCAGCGGCGCGGTCGCCACAAGCTGCGGCTCCCCGCCCGCCGGCTGCAAGCTGAAAGCTACCTGCATCCTCGCCGGCAGCCCGCCGGCCGGCGCGTGCCAGAACAGTTCCAGCGGCAAATCACTGCCGGCCAGCGCCTCATCGGCCACGGCGCTGTGGCCCAGCAGCCAGAGCGATTCATCGAGCCACTTCGCGCCGCTGGCCTGGGGAATCTGGAGACGCGTGGCCGAGACGATCGCGTCCGGCAGTGGCACGTCGATCTCGCCCGCTGTATAGGTGACCCCCTGGAAGCCGGCGTCGCCCACCCGCACGGGCAGCTGTCCGCCCGTTTGCCCATCCACAACCGTCAGTTGTAGTTGATACTGGCCGGGCGGCGTCGCTGGGGGCAGGACGAGGGTGTAGTAGACGATGCCGCTGTCATCCGTCTCCCAGTCGGGCGGGTGAAAGTAGAATTCATTCAGCAGGTCTGTCTCCTGCGAAGTCCAGACGTTGCCGGCGTCGTCGGCGATGACCAGGCGCAGGGTGTATCGATCGCTGGCCGCCGCCGGGGCGGCGCGCCGCCAGCGGGCCGACAGCTGCACCTGTTCGCCGTCGCTCTGTGGGTCGAGGGCCATCAGCGCCAGCCGGTCGCCGAAGGAGGCCGGCGATGCCAGGGCGGGCGGCTCGAGCGCGGGGCGCGGCGCGGCGCGGTGGTAGACCCAGGCCTGCTCCAGCCCGCCAAAGCGCACGGTGTGGATCAGTTCCAGCCCGGCGGCCG
>NZ_JAYRVJ010000004.1:0-15709 GCF_041918635.1 Promineifilum sp. (SeqCode) | reverse complement strand
CGGCGTGGGAAAGCGTACATCCAGCGAGGCTACGTAGGCGTTCCAGCGCGTTTCGCTGCGCCGGAAATCGAACATGGCCAGCGCCAGGCCGATGGCGATGCCCACCAGAATCAAGGTGGTGGTATTGACTCCTGTTAGCCAGGCGAAGATGATCCCGCCCAGCAGGCCGACGACCACGTAGTTGACCACGGCGATCATCTGCGCCGCGGTGAGTATGCCCATCCGGCGGCCCTGGTCATAGACCGCGGAGTCGGCCACGCCTGACAGATCGTCGTGGATGGAGAGCAGCAGATAGCGCGCCGATTCCGGAGCCACATCCACGTAGAAGTGGCGGATGCGGTTGATGGCCCGCTGGTAGTGGAAGTCGGTGTAGCTGATCTGCACCAGCCGCGCCTTGGTGACGAAGCCCATGAAGCTGAGCACCGGCAGCAGGACGAGAGTGAAGCCGCGAATCCACTCCTCCGCCTGGGAGAGCGTCGTGATGAAGGCCAGGGCCACGACGGCGCTGGACACGGCGCTCAAGTAAATGGTCGCCCGGCTGCTCACTTCTGAGGCCAGCACCGCCCGCGCGCCCTGCAACGTGAAGTGTTCGGTGGTCAGCACCTGAGCCAGGGCCGGCGATAATGCGGCTTTTTCGTCGCTTTCCATCAGCTTATGGCGCCTGAGCGGGCGGAAAGGGGCGGCAAGGCCCAGGCGTTGAACCTCCTAATCAGGATACTGTGGCTCATTATACGACTGAGAGCGGGCGATAACTGTATCCCTTGCCACACCCCGCGCACTCTCTACAGCGTCAATCAGCGCAAAAACCCGCGTTCATCAGCGTCCCATTCCTAATTGGTGGGGCAGGCATTGGATTTGGCGCTAGAGCGTCATGTCTGGTTCTATTTGCCGATGTTCTATTTTATTGGCCTGTCCGTGGCGTGGCGGCGCTACCTATGAGGAATCGATTGCGGGTCTTGCGCGCCGAGCGCCGCTGGTCGCAGGCGGAGCTGGCCGAGCGCCTGGGCGTCTCGCGGCAGACGGTCAACGCCGTCGAGACGGAGAAGTACGAGCCGAGCCTGACGCTGGCCTTCAAGATGGCGAAGTTGTTCTCGTTGCGGATCGAAGATATTTTTGCGCCCGATGAAACGGATAACGTTACAACTGCCTGAGCGCTATGGCTGATCCTGATAACCAGTCCGAATACGACGACCCGCTGCTCTACGACCTGGAGAACTCCGACTTCGCGCCGGAGGGGCCTTTCTATCTCGATCTCGCCCGGCGGGTGGGCGGGCCGGCGCTGGAACTGGGCTGCGGCACGGGGCGCTTCACCATCCCGCTGGCGCGGGCGGGCGTCGCCATAACCGGCCTGGACGCCGCCCGGCCGATGCTGGAACACGCGCGGCGCAAGGCGGGCGACCTGCCCGTCACCTGGGTGGAGGCCGACGCCCGCGACTTTCACCTTGGCCGCCGCTTCCGGTTCATCTTCGAGTCCGGCGCGACGTTCCAGCACATGCTGGCCCGTACTGACCAACTGGCTTTTCTGGCCTGCGCCCGCGAGCATGTGGAGCCGGGCGGGTACTTCGCCGTCAGCGCCATCAGGCCGACCGGTGACCTGATGGCCGACGAGACGGGGGAGTATCCGTGGTTTACCTACGCCAATGCGGACGGTCAGGAGGTGAGCGTCTCCGGCTGGCAAACGTATGACCCGGCCACTCAGGTGCGCACGGAGACGGCCATTCGCCGCTGGACCGATGCTGAGGGACAGCCGCGGGAGCGCGTCGCCCCGCTGCGGCTGCGCCTGACCTTCCCGGACGAACTGGAAGCGCTGCTGGTCGAAAGCGGCTTTGCCGTGGTGGAGCGGTATGGCGACTTCGACCGCTCACCCCTGACGGCTGAGAGTCCGCATACCATCTTGGTTTGCCGGCTAAGCTTATGAAGAAGGAAGAGGAACACAGAGGGGCACGGAGATCACACAGAGAGACACGGAGAGAAAACTCCTTTCTCTCCGTGTCTCTCTGTGTCTACCCTCTGTGTCTCTCTGTGTTCCTCTTAGCCCCGCGCCTTACTCGATGACTTGCAGGACGATCTTGCCCCGCGTGTGCCGGCTTTCCGACATCTTGTGGGCGCGCTGGGCCTGGTCGAGCGGCAGGACGGCTGAAACCGTGGGCTTGAGCTGGCCGGAATCAACCAGAGCCGCTATCTCCCGCAACACCGGCCCGACGGCGTACGAGGCCGTGGCGAACTCCTGGCGCACGCCGCGGGCCTCCGCCGTTTCCTGAGAGGGGGCCTGGATAATGGACATGAGCAGGCCGCCCGGCTTGAGCACCTGCCAGGAGCGAGCCTGGCAGTCGCCGCCGATGGTGTCGAGGACGACGTCGACATCCTGGATGACATCTTCGAAAGACACCGCCGTGTAGTCGACAGCCTGATCCACGCCAAGTTCGCGCAGGAAATCCATGTTGCGAGTGGAGGCCGTGCCGATCACTTTCGCGCCGCGCAGTTTCGCCAACTGGACGGCGATGTGGCCGACGCCGCCGGCCGCGCCGTGGATGAGCACCGTCTGCCCGGCGGCCAGATGGGCGGTGTCGTAGAGCGTCCCCCAGGCTGTCAGGCTGACGTGGGGCAGAGCGGCAGCATGGATATGGTCGAGGGAGGCCGGCTTGCGCGCCACATCGGCAGCGCGCACGGTCACATACTCGGCATACGTCCCATCCCGGTTGAGGTCTGCCCGGGTATATACCTCATCGCCTGGCTCGAATTCGGTGACGCCTTCGCCCACCGCTTCAATGATGCCGGAAACGTCCCCGCCCAAAACCATCGGTAACGTGTGCTGGAAGTAGCCGGCGACGTAACCGGCCCGAACAGCGCAATCGAAGGGATTCACCCCCGCGTCGTGCACGCGAATCAACACCTCGCCCTCCGCGGCTATAGGTCGAGTAGCTTCTTCATAGACCAATGCATCCACGCCCCCGTAGTTATGAATCCGGACCGCCTTCATCGTCGCCATTTGACCTTCCTTACTATTCAACTGTCTCAATATCGGAGCATTATAGAGCCAGACGGCGAGCTCCCACAATGCGTGAATTGACTGTATTCTCAGAGAGGAAGGACGAAACTAAGCGGAGGTGGGTTCATCGTCGCTCGACATCGGCTGGTCGCCGCTTCTCAGCCGTTTCGTCACCGGCGTCAATATCCGCAGGGCCAGGGTGTAAGCGCCAACGATCTCTGGGGCAGGTGGGCCAGCCGCCGGCCCAGTCAGCCGGCAAGGAACTCAGCGGCCAAATGGCGGCAAATCTGCCACCCGCCACAGGCCGAGGTGCTTGCCCTGGCTCAGGGGTTGGGTGGCGCACTCGTCGATCAGGCGCAGCGGCGGGGGGAAGGAGAACGGCGGCCGGCGAAAGTTGATCGCCCGCCAGACGGGGGTAATGGTGTCCTCGTTGTGCTCCCGGCCCTCGAACGTCGTGGTCAGCAGGTAGGTCGCGCCGGACGCCCGGATGTTGGCCAGGGCCTGGAAGACGTGATCGTAAGAGAGGTGCACCAGGCAGTCGCGGCACAGGATGAGGTCGGCCGCGGGCAATTGATCCTGCAACAGGTCGAGCCGGACGAATCGCCGGCGCTCGTTGCCGTAGCGCGCCTGGTTGGCGGCCGCTAGATCGGCGACGATGTCCCCGCCGATGTAGTCGATCTCCAGCGGCACGAGGCGCATCCAATTGAAATCGCCGCAGGGCACGTCCAGCATTGAGCGGCAGCCCAGTTCGGCCAGCAAGCCGGGCAGGGCCAGCCGGATCTGCTCCGTCTCAGCCAGCGTGGAGCCGGAACCGGACAAGGACTCGGGGTCTTCCCACTTATTGCCCTGGTAGATGTTGGTGAAAATCTCTTCGGGCGACCCGGCGAACCGGGGATGGTACTTGATCCCCCGCCAGACGCGCGCCAGCGTGGGAAAACGCTGCAAGACTTTGCTTCTGAAGTTGCTCATCGTTTGTCGATCCTCAACGAGGCCGTGCGGCGTGTGCTCGTTGTCGATTGTGGCCTTGCATTCTATCATACCATAAGTCGGATGAGAGGGAGAACGGCCGGCCGCGGCCGGCCCTTTGTCCCTTGCCCAACCGGTCGATGAGCAAGTGGCCCCAGAATATCCTTGACGTGTACGGCCCAGCCGGCGCGACGTGGCTGGCCGAATTGCCGGCGCTGCTGGACGAGTGCGCGGCGCGCTGGTCGCTGACCCTCGGCCCGCCGTTCGGCAACCTCTCGTACAACTACGTGGCCCCGGCCGCCGGCCCTGATGGCGCGGCGCTCGTTCTGAAGGTCGGCCCGCCCAACCCCGAACTTAAGAGCGAGATCGCGGCGCTGCGCGTCTTCGACGGTTGGGGTGCAGCGCGGTTGATCGCCGCCGACGCGGCGCGGGGCGTCCTGCTGGTGGAGCGCGTACTGCCCGGCGACTCGCTCTGGACGCTGGACGACGACGAGCAGGTGATCGCGGTCGTGGTCAAGGTCATGCGGGGGCTCCACCGGCCGCTGGCCGCCGGCCACCCCTTCCGCACCCTGACCGATCTGTCCACTGGGCTGAACCGGCTGCGCGCCGAATTCGACGGCGGCTATGGCCCCTTCCCGCCGGCGCGGGTGGATCGGGCGGCCGGACTGTTCCGCGAGTTGACCGGGACGGCCGAGCCGCTGCTCATCCACGGCGACCTGAACCCCGGCAACGTCTTGCGCGGCGGGCGCGAACCGTGGCTGGCGATTGACCCCAAGGGGTATGCCGGCGACCCACTCTACGATGTCGCCACCTTTCTCAACGACGCGCCGCGGCTGCCGGAGGCGGCGCTGCGCAGCCTGCTCGACCGGCGCATCCGGCTATTGGCCGAGGCGCTAAGCGTGTCGCGCGGGGCGGTGCTGGCCTGGGCCGAGGCTCACGCCGTGCTGTCCGGCTGGTGGAACTATGAGGATCACGGCGCGGGCTGGGAGCGGACGTTCGCGCTGGCCGAGCTGTACGAGGCGTTAGGCCGGAAAAAATAGCACACAGATGACGCTGAAAAATCAGCGTCTCATCCGCGTTATCAGCGTCCTATTCTTTCTCCTCCCGCCATCTCAGTACTTCCCCGCCCTGACCAAGCAGCACCGTGCCGGGGAAGACGCGCAGCCGCCACGGCTCCAACCGCAGCGCGGCGAACGCCTCGGCCGTGGGGCTGGGCCAGGCCGGGACGATGGCCGGGTCATAGCCGACCGGCTCCGGCCCGTAGCGAAACAGGTTCCAGACCATCAGCCGCGTCTCGTCATCCAGCGCCCAACTGGCCCGGCACTCGGCGACGCAGGTGTCGTGCGAGGGGGCCCAGTAGTTGAGCGACAGGTAGGGGTGGGCGGCCAGGTGGGCGCGCTTGACCGGCGACGGGCTGGTGGCGATCCAACCCAGCAGCCGCTCGCCGTCCCATTGCCAGATGGGGTGGAGGATGCGCGAGCGGGGACGGCCGCGGGCGTCCACAGTGGCCGCGCTGGCCCAGACGATGCGGTGGGCCATGGCGATGAAGGCGGGGGCGACTTGCGAGAGTCCAGTCATGGTAGTTTTCCTTTGAGACCCTCTCCCTGACCCTCTCCCATGGGGCGAGGGGATGGCGAGCCTCTCCCTAGCCCTCTCCCGGAGGGAGAGGGAAGGGTAAGTCCGCGCTCGGTCAAACGTTTCTCTACCTTGCTCCAGACCACGTCGTCGCGCCGGTAGAGTTCCAACGCGGCGAGGGCGTCATGCGCCTCGTGGGCCGTGCCGTTCGCCAGCACGTCGAGCAGGAAGTCGGTGGCCTCGTCGCGGCGCAGGACGGCCAGGGCCAGCAGGATGACGCGCCGCACGGCCGGTTCGTCGCTCTCCTCCCAGGCGGCGCGCAGCAGGGGCAGCGCTTCCGGCAAGCGCGACTCGCCCAGCGCCAGCGCCGCCGCTTCGGCGATGGACGGATTGGCGCGCCGCACGTAGCCGGCCACGTGGGGCGCGGCGCGGGCCGGCTCCAGGAGCAGCACGGCGGCGAAACACTCGTACAGCACGTCGGTGGCCTCGTCGCCGATCAGCAACTTGTACCACAGCAGAGGCAGCCCGCCCGGCTCCGTGGCGCGGGCGATGGCGCGCACCGCCCCGACGCGGGCATCCGCCTCCGGGTCGGCCAGCAGCGCCGCCAGTTCCAGCAGCACGCCGGGATAGTCCATGCCGACCAGACCGGCGGCGCAGATGGCGCGCAGCCTGGCCGCCGTATCCTCGCGCCCGCCGTAGACCGGCTCCAGTTGGACAAAGCGCAGGCCGGTCAGGAAGAGTGTCTCGTCGCGGTGTTCCAGGCGGACGAGCGCCTCGGCGATGGCGTGCTTGGCGGCGCAGGTGGGGTCGCGCCGTGTGGCGTCGGGCAGAAAGCGCGCGAAGGCGT
This sequence comes from Promineifilum sp. (SeqCode), assembly GCF_041918635.1. NCBI lineage: Bacteria > Bacillati > Chloroflexota > Ardenticatenia > Promineifilales (SeqCode) > Promineifilaceae (SeqCode) > Promineifilum (SeqCode) > Promineifilum sp. (SeqCode). The sequence goes on along the minus strand of NZ_JAYRVJ010000004.1, from coordinate 9,332 downwards.
GGGCCAGGTCATCGCGCAGCGCCTCTAGCGCCCACTCGCCGGCGATCTCGGCCGCCCGCGCCGCCAGCAGGTTCGACCGGCCGGCCAGCGCTTGCCGGAGCAGGGGAAGCGCCGCGGCGCCGGCCGGATCGTCAAGGGCGTTCAGGGCGGCCAACTGGCGCTGGAAGTCGTCGTGTTTGGGCATATAGCAGTGTTGTAAGAAACTCGGTGAGACCGAGCAGTGGCTCACCAGACTGTAGTAGTATGCAGGAAAAAAGAAGGGGCGGCATCGCTGTTGGTGCGATTGATGGTAGACTACGGTTCTGGTAACCCGTATTGGAGTTGATGTATGACAGCCAAGCGCGCCATTCCCCTCTGGATTGCCATCTTCCTTCTGGCCGGCATTTTCATTGGCCCGCGCGAGTTTAGCGCCGGCGATACTCAGCGTTACGTTGGGATGGTGGAGGGCGAGACCGTGGTCGCGCCATTCGCCTATCGCGTGCTGGTTCCGGCCATTGTGCGAGTATTGCCGGTGAGTGTGGAAAGCGGGTTCCTCATTACCACCATTGCCTTTTCCTACCTGACGCTGCTCTTTTTCCACCGGCTGTTGCGCCGCCTGGGTGTTGCCGAACGGGCGGCGCTGTTGACCACGGCCGCGCTGGCTTTCAGCTATCCCGTAGCCTACAATCTCGGGCATTGGGGCCTGATCGATCCGGCGACCAACTTCTTCATCGTCCTGGCGCTCTACGCCCTATTCAGCGACCGACTATGGCTAATGGCCGCTATACTCTTGATCGGCGTCATGGCCAAGGAATCGCTGCTACTCTTGCTGCCGCTTCTGGTCGGGGCTATTTGGTGGCGGCCGACGCTCTCCCCGGTGGCGCGAGTAGGCTATACGCTACTTGCCGCCGGGACGCCTCTCCTTGTGTTGGCCCTATTGCGAACGCGCATTCCGGTGGAACCTAGCGTTTACGACATCGGTGGCCTGGATGATCTGCGCGCCTTGTGGGCTTTCATCATGGAGTATAACTTCAGCGGCTACGGGTTCATCCCGCGCCTGGGCCGGGAGTTCCTGCGATCCTATGGGTTCTTTTGGACATTCGCGCTGCTGGGCTGGTCGCTCATAGCGCGGCGCAGCGTTCAGGTAGTCTGTCTCTACCTGGTCGCGGTCAGCGTTGGCCTGTGCCTGATCGCCACGGACTGGTCGCGAATGCTCAGTTTCGGTTTTCCAGGCATTTTCATACCGGCGGCGTTTCTCATCCAACGCGGATTGGCGGAAATCCACGGCCGGTGGCTCATGCCGGCGCTCGTGGTGTTATTCGCGGCGCAAGGCTACATTGCTCTGCTCAGTTATGAGGAGCTGGATCGCCTGGGTCAGTTGGGTCTGATCGCTGGCAGTGTCCTTCTTTTCATTGCCGGCTCATTGTTGGCCGTTTATTTGCGTGTCGGGGCGACGCGGCGGAAGCTTGCGTTGGAACAGAAGGGCTGAGGCGGAAGGCTGTTTAGGTATAATCTACATAGCTTAGCCTGACACTATCTTTGCACTTTTTAGCGCGAGTTCTATATGTGGCGGTTGAGGCTGTACCAAAAACACCATATATAGGCCGCGGCTGCTAGATAAAGGCAAAAGTGCAAAGATAGCGCCTGAATTAGTCGAGGGATGAATGCGGACGTGGCAATTGCATGAGGCGAAAAACAAGTTCAGCCAAGTTGTCGAAAACGCTTTGACCGATGGCCCTCAGGTGCTCAGTCGTCGGGGCCACTTTCGACTGTCACAAACTCTCGGATATGTAGAATGGTTTCATCGGCGAGGAATAATTCACCACGGATGTAGCCCTCGTAGCTGCTACGTTTCTCAAAGGTCAAACGGGTTGAGCGAACAATAGGAGAGGCATCAATGGTTGCCTGGATTTGTCTAAAGTACTCCTCAATTTTCAAACTCGATCCCCTGGTACGTCTCAGCCTTTTCTTGTAGGTGACTCAGTAACCGGTATTCCCCAATCCAATCCACAAAGTCTAGCGTCTCGATTAGTTCATCGTTCTCAAAACGCCGCATAAAATCATCTGTCGCCATTTCGTAACGCGCTTCGAATTCCCGCAGGCGCTCCTCCGTCTGGCGGATGGCGGCGCGCACCAGCTTGAGTTCGTTGGCAAGGGCCGCTTCGACCAACGGTCGGAGCGGACGCGACTGCTTGGAGACCAGGGTTATCTCAGTCATAATTACACCTGTTCGGGCGCGGTGACGCCTCGACATTCGGCATTATAAGATGGTCAGATAGCCACGGCAATAGCTCATGGATATACAGTACGCCAGGACCACCGCCCACATCGACTGGTCGCGCCTGAAGGCCGACCTAATGGCCGATGACTTCGACAACGGCCGCACCCCCGACGAACTGCGCCGCTCGTTCGAGAATAGCGCCGTCGTCGTCTTCGCCATTGTGTCGTCTTCGACACACGACGGCGATCGGGTGGTCGGCAAGGCCCGCGCCCTGTCCGACGGCGTCTGCAACGCCTACGTCGTGGACGTGTGGACGCAGAGCGACTACCGCCGCCGCGGCATCGCCACGCGCATGATGCAATTGCTGGCCGAGGGTCTGCAGGGCCAGCACATCTACCTGTTCACCGACGACGCCGAAGCGTTCTACCGCGGCCTGGGTTACCGGCGGCAGGGAATTGGGCTGAGCAAGGTCGTGGGCAAGTGGTTGAACCGGCTCTAGACAACGGGCGATACGGCCCGACTCATTGCCTCCTCCAGCTTCATCCGCCCTCCTTCCTGCCACAACCGCTCGAACTCGGCATCCCCCAGGGCCTCCCGCAAATGACGGCGCGTGCGCTCCACCTCCACGCGGTCGGCCGGCCACCAGGCCGCGGCGGACGTGACGATCTGCGCGTCGGCGGCGGCCAGCCACGTCGCGGCCCGCGCCGCTTCGCCGCGCGCTGCCGCTACAGCTGCCAGCCCGCCCAGGCATTCGGCCATGCCGCGCTTGTTGCCCAGCCGGCGGAACGCGGCCAGGCTCTCCTGGAACAGTTCCTCCGCCCGCGCCGCGTCGCCGTCGTGCAGGGCCAGATAACCCAGAGTATGGATCAGCCGCGCGTGGTCGCCCAGCGCGTCGGCCTCGCGGTACATCGCCTCGGCTCGCTCGTAGTAGGGTCGCGCCCGATCGTAGTCGCCCTGCGCGCGGGCCACCTCGCCCAGGTTATTCAGGGCGAAGGCGATCTGCCATGGATCGCCCAGGCGTTCGGCCAGAGTCATCGCCTCACGCAGCCAGACGTCGGCTTGCTTGTACTGGCCCAGAGCCAAAGAGGCGTTCGCCAGGTGGATGAGTGTGTTGGTCTTGTCCCAGGTATCGTCGGCCTGATCGAAAAGCTCGGCGGCCAGCGTGAGGTGACCGTAGGCGTCGCGGTCGCGGCCCTGATTGAGCAGGTTCACGCCATAGCTGAAGTGCCCCATCGAGATGCCCAACTCGAATCCCATCCAGTCCGCCACTTGCAGCGCCTCCTCGACGCGTTGGATCGCCACATCATGGTCTCCATGCCACATCGCCATCATCCCGGCAATGTTGAGGGCCATGCCGAATGGGATGCCGCCGATGCTCTGCGTCGCGCGTATCAGCCGCTCACTCCACTCCCGCCCCTCCTGAATGTGGCCGCGCCGGTACCAGAACCAGAGCAGAAACACGACAATCCAGCCGGCGCTGAGCAGATCATGGCCCGGCTCCATCCCCCACGACAACGCGGCCCGGAAGTTATCGTACTCCGCCTCGACGCGTTTGAAGATCGCCGACGTCTCCGGCCCATAGATCAGCGCATACTGCGTTGTCGCCTGTTGCGCGAAGTGCTGGAGATGCGCATCTCGCGTGGCCGCCAGTTCGCCCGCCTCCTCCAGCTTCTCCAGGGCGTAGTCGCGGATGGTCAGCAACATGTCGAAGCGCGGCTCGTCTTCGCCCCACTCGACCTGGCGCACCAGACTGTTGCGCAGCAGCGTCTCAATGCCGGTGAACACGTCGAACGCGCCATCCGCGTTACAAATCGCTTCGGCGCTCTCCAACGTGAAGCCGCCGACGAACACCCCCAGCCGGGCGAAGAGCGCCTGCTCCTCCGGTTTCAACAGGGTGTAGCTCCAGTCAATGGCGTTGCGCACCGTCTGCTGCCGGGTGGGCAGATCGGCCGCGCCGCCGACCAGCAGCTTCATGCTCTGATCGAGCCGCTTTAGGATGGCCGCCGGCGGCAGCATGCGGATGCGCGCGGCGGCGATCTCGAGCGCCAGCGGCAGCCCATCCAGCCGGCGGCAGATGCCGGCCACGGCCACAGCGTTGTCCGGCCCCAACTCGAACGCGGGCCGGGCCGCCTGGGCGTGCCGGACGAAGAAGCGGACGGCCTCCGATTCGAGCAGCTCTTCCACAGCGTGCGCCCCGGCGGCCGGCACGGCCAGCGTGTCCACCGGGTATTCGCGCTCGCCGCGGATGGACAGGGGGATGCGGCTGGTCGCCAGTGTCTTGATCCGGGGGGCGGCCGACAGAAGCCCGGCCACAATAGGGGCGGCGCTGATGACCTGTTCCAGGTTGTCGAGGATGAGGAACACCTGCCGGTCAGCGAGAAAGTCCTTGAGGTTATCGAACGGCGGCCGGCCGCCGCCTTCACGGATGCCCATGGTGTGGGCGATGGTGGAGGCGACGAGCGTCGGGTTGGTGATAGGGGCCAGGTCCACGAAGTAGACGCCTTGGGGGAAGTGATCCAGCAGCGCCCGGCCGACCTCCAGACTGAGCCGCGTTTTGCCCGTACCGCCCGGCCCGGTCAGCGTCACCAGGCGCGCGCCGTTGCCCGCCAGCAGGGCGGTCAACTCGACCACTTCCTGCTCGCGGCCGATGATCGGCGTCGGCGGGGTGGGCAGGTTGCCCGGCCGTCCCTCGCCGGCGCGGGGGGGCGGGAAGTCGTTGGGCAGGTCGTCGATCCAGAGCTGGTAGACTGTCTCCGGCCGGCTGAGGCCCTTCAAGGGGTAGGTTCCTAACTCGATCAGCCGCAGGCCGTCCGGCAGTTCGTCGCGCACCAGTTCGGTAGTGGCGTGTGAGATCAGCGTCTGACCGCCGTGGGCCAGGCCGCGGATGCGGGCGCAGCGGTTGACGGCCGAGCCGTAGTAGTCGCCGTCCCGCCAGTCGGCCGCGCCGGTGTGGAGGCTGACGCGCACGCGCAGGGCGAAGGGCAGATCGGCCAGCTCGGCTGCCAGCGCGCGCTGGATGGCCGCCGCCGCGCCCACGGCCGGCCCCGGCCGCTCGAAGACGGCGAAGCGGCTGTCCCCCTCGCCGCGCGGCCGGACGACCAGCCCCCCGGCGGCGGCGACGCGCGCCTCGATGAGCGCGTCGTGGCGAGCCAGCGCCGCGCGCATGGCGTCGGGATGCTGTTCCCAGAGGGGTGTGCTGTCTTCCACGTCGGTGAACAGGAAGGTGACGGTTCCGGTTGGGTAAGCGTTCACAGTTCTTCCCCTGGAAGAATCCACAGATTTCACAGATTACGCAGATTGTTAGAGCGTCGGCAAAGGGTGCGTTCTCTGTAAGTGGTCTATGATTGAACCGCGCGACGTTGGGTGGAGTGTCAGGCGACTACACTATACTATAGAGGGTGAAGGGATCGCAAGCTGTTCGCAGAGAGGCATGAGCGATGAAAGCCCACCGCATTTTCGAGACCGTGATCTACGCCGCCGATCTGGGCGCGGCCGAGCGTTTTTATCGGGAGGTGTTGGGGCTGGAACTGGTCAGCCGCTTCGACGTGGCGCTGGCCTTTCGCTGCCGCGACGGCGTTCTGCTGGTCTTCGACCCGGACAAGGCCAGCCTGCCTAACCGGGGCGTGCCCAGCCATGGGGCGCATGGCCCCGGCCATCTGGCCTTCGCCGCCGCGGCCGAGGAGCTTGACGCCTGGCGCGCCCACCTGCGCGAGCGCGGCGTGCCGATCGAGATGGAAGTCAATTGGGAGGCGGGCGGCACGTCGATTTACTTCCGCGACCCGGCGGGAAACAGCATCGAACTGGCTCCGCCGACGCTCTGGGGTGGTGGCTGGGACTTCTAGAAGAAGAATCCACAGATTTCACAGATTAAGAAGCTCACGCAAAGAGCGCTAAGAGCATCTTCTTTGCGTTCTTGGCGTTCTTCGCGAGCTTGGCGTGAGCCTCTTAAATCTGCGAAATCTGCGGATCACTCATCTGGCCGGATTGGTTTGCAGGAAGGCGATCAGCGCCTCGATCTCGTCGTCGTCCAGGTGGAGTTTGGGCATCTCCGTCGCCGGCCGGATGGCCTGGGGGTCGCGCAGCCAGCTACGGACGAACGCCGGGTCGGGCTGGTAATGGGTCAGGTCGGGCGCGCCGTTGGCCCCGGCCAGCGACAGGCCCGGGTTATCGTCCATGCTGATCACGCGCTCCACGCCCAGCCCGTCGTGCCGGTGGCACGTACCGCAGCCTTTGGCCTGGAACAGCGCCCGCCCGTACTCGGCCAATGAAACCGTCGGCGTCGGTGGGACAGTCGTAGGCATGAGCGTCGGCTCTGTGGCCGCGGCCATCGGCGTCGCCCGCCACTCCACAAAGGAGAGCGCCAGGAGAACCAGGGCCACGACGGCCAGCGCGCCGGCGACCTTGGCCACGCCTACGACTCCACCCGCGCCTGGGCCGACGACCGCTTCCGGCCTTGAAGGAGGAACAAGGCAACGGCGACAAGGCCCAGCGCCAGCGCCGCCCAGCGCAAGCCCGCCTGCCATGAGAAGCCCGCGTCCACCGTTGCCGGCGCGGCCGGCTGCACCACTTCTTCAGGTTGCGTGATGGCGGGAGCGGCAATCGCCGGCTCGGCGGCGGGCTTGACTTCCTTAACGGCCGCGGCGTTGGCTGCCGGCAGGACGGTCAGCGGCTCGAACACCGTCTCGCCCAGCAGCGGGTTGGGCAGGATCGTCCACTCCCACGTCCCGTCGCTGGGGAAGGTGACCTCGACGGTGAAGCGGCCGGTTTCCTTCAGACGCTCGGCCATGATCTCGAGCCGCTGCCCGCTGGCCGGGTTCTCGGCGATCAGCAGCGGTTCGACCGGGCTATTGGCGTCCAGGTCGTGTACCGGCGTCTTCCCATGTTGCAGGACGGTGAAGTCCGCCCGCCACGGTTCGCCGGCATGGATGTCGCCCGGCGGCTCGTCGAGTGAGACGACCGCCCACCCGCCGGCCAACACGGCCGGTATGAGCGCCAACAATAGAATCGTTGCCATCAGAAGACCCACTCTGCGTTTCATGTTCACTTCTCCTTGCATGGATTGGCGGCCCCGCTCGGCCGTCCGGTTTAGCCCTAATACACCGGCCGGCGCCGTCCAGTTCCCTCGTGTTCCTCTTAAAATCTGCCTAATCTGTGGATGAATCTCTTATCGACTCGGCGATGCGGCGCGCCTCAGCGAGGTCGAACGCCCCTTCCAGCCGGTAGGTGATCTCCCCATCAGCCCAGATGAGTACGTTCGAGTCGATGAGCAGCGAATTCGCCTGCCAGTTGCCGAGCAGTTGCAGCATGTGCGGCCCTTCCAACCAGACGGCCGGCCACTCGCCGACGAAGGTGAAGGTCACGCCCTCGTCGTGGATGAGCTTACTGGCAAACTCGGGCACTCCGATCTGGGTCAGGGATAGCAGCGCGTCATCCGCCTTGCGCCAGACGAGTGTGAGGGCTGGCAAGTCCACGTTGCGGTGAATGTACACTTCGTCCGGCGCACCCAATGCCGCCGGTTCGACCGGCGCGAACGGGGCGGACTGCCGCGCCTCGTCCAGCGTTACCGGCTCGCCCAACTGGAAGAGTTCCAGCGAGTGAGCGACCGGAGGGGAAGGAGATGCCGCCAGCGTGGCGACCGGGGTAGCGGTGGACGGGATCAGTGGCAACTGGCCGGCCGGCGCGGCGGCCGGCGGCGGGCTTGGCTGCGGCGTGGGCGGCAGGGCCGTGGACGGCAGGGCCGTGGGCGCGGTCTCGTCGGTGAAGATGGTGATCGCGCCAATGCGGGTGACGAGGGACAAAATGGCCGCGCGCGTCTGGGGGACGGCCAGCAGCCCGGTCATGATGAGCGCCAGAGCCAGCAGGGTCCAGACGAGGCGACCACGGCCGGCGGCCAGCGGCCGGCGGCCAGCAGCCTGTCGTCTGTCGTCTGTCGCCCGTCGCCCACTGTCCGCGATCCGGTTCAGCACGACCGCCGCCACGTCCGGCGTCGCCGGATAGTCGAAGCGCCGGGCCAGTTGCTCCAGGGAGCGTTCCCACTGCGGGGTGATGTCGTTTGGTTCCATCTAATCGTTTCCCAGCGCCTCGCGCAGATCGGGGTAGTCGGCCTCAATGACCGCGCGCAGTTGCGCCAGCGCCCGGCTCAGGCGAGACTTGGCCGTGCCGGCCGGGATGTTGAGCGACTCGGCCGCCTCTGCTTCCGAGAGGCCGAGGAAGTAGCGCAGATAGACGATGTCCTGCCCGTCCGGCCGCAGGCGTGTGACCGCCTCGCGCAGCCGGCGGGCGTCGGCCGCCGCGGTTCGCTCCGGCGGCGGGTGGTAGCGATCCGGTTCAGCCTGGAAAGCGCGCTGCAGCGCCCCCCAATAGCGCCCCAGACTGCGTCGCCGGTTGCGGGCCAGGTTGGCGGCGATGCTGAGCAGCCAGGGGCGCAGCGGCCGGGCGTCGTCGAACCGGTCGAGAGCCAGGTAGGCGCGGATGAACGTCTCCTGGGCAGCGTCTTCGGCGTCGGCCGCGTCCCCCACTATCAGGTAGGCGAGGCGGAAGACCGGCTCCCCATACCGGCCGACGAGCGCCTCCCAGGCGGCATCGTCCCGCCGGCGCGCGCGGCGGACCAGGGCCGTCTCTTCCGGATCAGCCGCGGGCCGCTCGCTCAGCGCGCCGGCCCCGGCCGCGTCGAATAAGCTCATTCATTACACTATACACCGCGGCTGGTAGAATGGTTCCCATGAATCTGGAAATATCGACCGATCCCAACCGGCTGGACGTGGGCCTGATCCATCACTTCTTATCGGAGGACTCTTATTGGGCGCAGGGCAGGGCGCTGGAGGTCACGCGGCGCGCCATCGCCAACTCTCTCTGCTTCGGCGCGTACCGAGATGGCCGGCAAGTTGGCTTCGCCCGCGTAGTGACCGACCGGGCGACGTTTGCCTGGCTGGCCGACGTGTTCGTGGTGGAGGAAGAGCGCGGTCTGGGGGTGGGCAAGGCGTTGCTGGCGGCGGTCCTGGCCCATCCCGAGCTTCAGGAGGTGCGGCGAATGCTCCTGGCAACCCGCGACGCGCACACGTTGTACGCGCAGTTCGGCTTCCGGCCGCTGGATAGCCCAGACCGATTTATGGCACGCCAAGCGCCTTAGAAT
>NZ_JAYRVJ010000003.1:0-2695 GCF_041918635.1 Promineifilum sp. (SeqCode) | reverse complement strand
CTCTGCTCCCACATCGCGCCAGTTAGCCAAGATCGAAAGAAAGAATTCAGGAGAAGATCAGAATTCAGAAACCAGCAATCAGGAGCCAGGATCGGAGAGAAGTTCGACCACCCGGAACCCGACAGCGTTGTACCTGTAGTGCGGGATGTAGCGGCTCCGGAACGCGGCGCGCGTGTACTGATTGTTGAGGCTCCACGCGCCCCCGCGCAAAGCTCTGTGTTCGCCTGAGTTCGGTCCGGTTGGATTTACGGCAGGCTGATCCCCGTAGCCGCCATACCAGTCGTTCACCCATTCCCAGACGTTCCCGGCCATATCTAGCGCGCCGACCCAGCTCGCGCCGTCGGGATAGAAACCGACCTTCCATGTGTCACCAATGCAATTGTTGAAGTTGAGCAGTTCGCAGGACGGCGCTTCATTCCCCCACGGATAGGTCCAACCCTCCGGCCCGCGCGCGGCGTACTCCCACTCCGCCTCGGTCGGCAGCCGACCGCCAGCCCAGGTTGCATATGCCGTCGCGTCGTCCCAGGAAACGAGCACTACCGGGTGAGCGTCCAGCCCGTCCACGTTGCTGTTTGGCCGCCGCGGATGCCGCCAGTCCGCGCCCTCAGTGTATTCCCAATTGCCGGCCTCTGTCAAGGTGTATCCGCCGCCCTTGTTATGCTTCAGCGAATCTGACACCCCTTAAGAGAAAAGCGAAAATGTCACCCACATGGACAAGGTGACATTGAACAACAAGGAACAGAAACGACTGATGGTGCTCAATGAGGTGTTGGCCGGACGGCTCAGCGGGCCAGCGGCGGCGGAACTGCTAGGGTTGAGCCTGCGGCAGACGCGGCGGCTGTTGGCGGCCTATCGGCAGGCGGGGGCGGCGGGGCTGGCGCATGGCAATCGGGGGCGGGCGCCGGTCAACAAGGTCAGTCCGGCGGTGGCCGAGGCGGTGGTGCGGCTGGCGCGGGAGGAGTACGCGGACTACAACGACCGGCACTTCACCGAGGAGTTGGCCGAGCAGCACGGGATTGCCCTGTCCAGCCCGACGGTGCGGCGGCTGCGGCGGGGGGCGGGGTTGGGCAGCCCGCGCAAGCGCCGGACGCCGCGCCATCGGCGACGGCGGGCGCGGTATCCTCAGGAGGGCATGCTGGTGCAGGTTGACGGCAGCAAGCACGATTGGCTGGAGGGACGTGGGCCGTGGCTGACGCTGCACGCGGCCATCGACGATGCCACGGGGGAAGTGGTCGGGGCGGTGTTTCGGGAAGAGGAGGATGCCACCGGCTACGCCCTGCTGTTGCACCACCTCAGCCAGACCCACGGGCTGCCTCTGGCGCTGTATGCCGACCGTCACACCATCTTCCAGAATCCGAAGGAGGCGACGCTGGCCGAACAACTGGCCGGGCTGGAGCCGCGCACCCACCTGGGCCGCCTGCTGGACGAGTTGGGCATCCGCCTCATCCCGGCCTACTCGCCGCAGGCCAAGGGGCGCGTCGAACGCCTCTTTCAGACCTTCCAGGACCGCCTGGTCAAGGCCCTGCGCCGCGCCGACGCCCGCGATGCGGCCCAGGCCAATGCCGTCTTGCCCGCCTTCCTGCGGCGCTTCAACCGGCGCTTCAGCCAGCCATCCGCCCAACCCGGCTCGGCCTATCGTCCCCCACTCTCCCTGGCCGAGGCCAATGCGCGCATCCACTTCACCTACTGGCGCACCGTCGCCAATGACCACACCATCAGCCTCTTCGGCCACGTCCTGGCCCTGCCGCCGCTGCCCGCACGCCTCAACCTGGCCGGCCGGCGGGTCGCCCTCCACCACCGCATGGATGGCCGTCTGGCCGTCGTCTACGGTGACCACCTCCTCGGCCTCCTCCAGCCCGCCCATCTCGGCCCACCCCGCCTGGAGCGGTTCACCCCCGCCCCCCAGCACCTGCTCATCCAGCCGCCTGTGGTCGCCCCCGCCCTCGACGTGAAACCAGACGCCCCTTCCTCTCAGCCAGCGCCCAAGCCTTTCAGACCGCCACCTGACCACCCCTGGCGTCGCGGCCGGGACAACGACAACTCTAATACTCAGCAGCGGCCCCGACCGCTGCCAAACGACTCAGGGTGACTTTTTCGCTGACGCATTAGGGGTGTCATTGTCGCTGAATACCAACACGGAAATTGAGCGGACGCTTGGCTGCGAATGAAGATCGTCCATCGCAGAAAACGGGCAGCGGCAGGGCGCGGGCGGCTACTCTTCCGCGTCCGAATCCGATCCGTCCACAAGCTTCTGCCAGAGCCACTCCAATGAATCTACCGGTTCCGCGCGGGCGTCAGTGGATAGCTCCTCGATCGCGCTATTCACATAGGCTGACGCGCCCCCCTCCGCCCATCGCACATCGCCGGCGTCGCGAAACAGAGAGGCGGCGCGGGCGAGCGCGGCCGGTTCGGCGTCCACGTCCGGCGCTTCCTGCCGGAAGGTCAGTGTGGCGTTGGGGTCGAACCGCAACAACGCGGCTTCCAGTTCTTCATCCAGCTCGGGCAAATGACGGCGTCGGCCGATGCGCAGACCGCGCCACGTGCAGCTGCGACAGGCATAGCGGTAGGCCGGAATGCCGGCCAGGCCATAGAAGCGGTCGCTGAATTGGCGCGACACCCGCACCAGCTCTCGTTCGTGACAGTTGGGGCAGCCGGCGCTGGCCCATAGGCGTTCTTCGCCCATGATCGCCCGCCG
>NZ_JAYRVJ010000002.1:0-6141 GCF_041918635.1 Promineifilum sp. (SeqCode) | reverse complement strand
GTCGAGGGCGTGCTCCATGTCGATGAAGGCGCAGATGCCGCCGAGCTTCTGGGCTTCGGCGACGATGTGCTGGCAGAGGGTGGTCTTGCCGGAGGACTCGGGGCCGTAGATTTCGACGATGCGCCCCCGCGGCACACCCCCCACGCCTAAAGCGATGTCGAGCGACAGCGCGCCGGTGGGGATGGAAGCGACCTGCATGTGCGTCGCCTCGCCCAGGCGCATGATGATGCCGTCGCCGTACCGCTTGGTCAGCGTGGCGACCGTATTCTCTAACGCGCGCGCTTTTGGCCCATCGATTGCCATACTTGTCTACGTGCCTATTCGCTTAAGATTCTTCTTATGTAGTGTACAATAGCGGCATGCAATTGGCAAACTCACCGGTGGGCGACCCCATCCTGCGCCGTCACGTCCGCCGGGCGACGCGCGCCGACGCCGCGGCCGTGCAGCGGCTGCTGCGCATGGGGGTCTACATCCACCTGCACGTTGATTGGCGGCTGCCGGGCGACTGGCTGGGCACGCCGGGGTTCGTCGTCTACGACAAGTCCTGGGACGCAGACAACGGCGCTCCCCCCGCCCATCCAACTCGCTCCCGGCCGGCGAATATCACCAGTTGCCTGGCCGTCAGCGCCGACCCGCCGCCGGCGGCCTGGGTGCGCGTGGCCGCCGCCGACTCGGCCGCCGGCTACGCCCAGTCGGAGGCGATGTTCGCCGCTATCCTGGCCGGCCTCGATCCGGAGGTGGACGAGGTCGCCTGGTTCATGACCGACAATTGGCCGCTACACTGGCTCGACCGGCTGGGGTTCAATCAGGTCAGCACAGTGCTGGCCTACCGCAAGGAGGGTCTGGAGTACGGGCCGTTCGCCGCCCCGCCGGGGCTGGACGTGCGGCCGGTGCTGGTGGAGGAGCTGCCGGCGCTGGCGGCCATCGAGGTCGCCGCCTTCGAGCCGCGCTGGCGGCACAGCGCGGAGTCGCTCTATCTGGCCTGGCGGCAGTCGGCCAGTTTCGACGTGGCGCTGCTGGAGGGGGAGCTGGCCGGCTTCCAGTTCAGCACGAGCTACAATGGCAATGCCCACCTGGTGCGCATGACGGTGCGGCCCGACCGGCAGGGGATGGGCATCGGCGCGGCGCTGCTGGCCCACGCGCTGGACGGCTACCGGGCGCGGCGGCTGCGGTCGGTGACGCTCAACACGCAGGCCGACAATGTGGCGTCGCAGCGGTTGTATGGGCGGTTTGGGTTCCAGCCGACGGGGTCGCGCTACCCGGTGTGGGCCTACTATCCGGCGCGGGGATAAGAGGAAGAATCCGCAGATTACGCAGATTATCCAGAGGGAGGTGTCTGAAAACTGTGCAATCTGTGGGTGATTTCTCTGTTCCAATGGGGGTTGGGGCGGGGCATAATGGGTGTGTTTGAGCGGAAAGCGAGGATAGGGATATGGCGCGAACGAAACTGAGTGAGGCGGAGATCGAGGCGGCGTTGGGTGAATTGCCGGGCTGGGCGGTGGAGGGGGGCAAGCTGCATAAGACGTTCAAGTTCGGCTCCTTCGCGGAGGCCATCGGCTGGATGGTGGCCGTGGCCCTGTACGCCGACAAGAAGGACCACCACCCGGAGTGGCGCAACGTCTACAACAAGGTGGAGGTGACCCTGGCGACGCACGACCTGGGCGACGCGATCAGCCAATGGGATGTGGACCTGGCCCGCCACATGGAGAAGCTGGCGGGATAGAAGAAGAGAGAATCCACGGATTTCACAGATGACACAGATTGGTCTCTTCATCTGTGTCATCTGTGAAATCTGTGGATTCTTCTGAAAGGATAAGAGGGCAATGGCATTCAATCTACGCAACCGGAGCTTTTTGAAGGAACTGGATTTCACGCAAGAGGAGCTGAGCTTTTTGCTGAAGCTCTCGGCCGACCTGAAGGCGGCTAAATACGGCGGCTATGAGCAGCAACGGCTGAGGGGCAAGAACATCGCCCTCATCTTCGAGAAGGCGTCCACGCGCACCCGCTGCGCTTTCGAGGTGGCGGCCCACGACCAGGGGGCGCACGTCACCTACCTGGGGCCGGAGGGGTCGCAGATCGGCCACAAGGAGTCGATGAAGGACACGGCGCGCGTGCTCGGCCGCATGTACGACGGCATCGAGTACCGCGGCTTCGCCCAGACGACGGTGGAGACGCTAGCCCAATACGCCGGCGTGCCCGTCTGGAACGGGCTGACCAACGAGTTCCACCCCACCCAAATCCTGGCCGACATGTTGACCATGCGCGAGCAGGCCGACAAGCCGATGAGCCAGATCGCCTACTGCTACATGGGCGACGCGCGCTTCAACATGGGCAACTCACTCATGGCCGGCGGCTGCAAGCTGGGCATGGACGTGCGCATCTGCGCGCCGAAACACCTGTGGCCGGACGAGGCGCTGATCGCCGCCTGCCGCGCCGTGGCCGGGGAGACGGGCGCGCGGCTGACGCTGACCGAGGACGTGGACGAGGGGGTGAGCGGCGTGGACTTTATCCACACCGACGTGTGGGTCTCAATGGGCGAACCGGACGCCGTGTGGGAGGAGCGCATCGCTCTGCTGAAACCGTACCAGGTCAACGCCGCGGCGATGGCGCGGAGCGGCAACCCGGCGGTCAAGTTCATGCACTGCCTGCCCGCCTTCCACAACCGCGAGACGAAGGTTGGCGAGCAGGTCTACCAGAAGTTCGGGCTGGACGGGCTGGAAGTGACCGAGGAGGTCTTCGAGTCGCCGGCCTCCATCGTCTTCGACCAGGCCGAGAACCGCATGCATACGATTAAGGCGGTGATGGTGGCGACGCTGGGGGAGTAGGGCCAGGGTAATTAGGACGCGGAGGGGCGGGTTTCTAGGCGACTAACGAAATGATTGGCATGCTGACCGTGCGGATTGAAACCCACGTCTGGCAGACGAAACCCGTTGTGGGCAACTAACAGAATAACCGGCACGTCGCGCCCGATGTGCCGGTTATTCTGTTAATCTCTTACGAACCCGCCCCTAGGGGGATTCCGCTGGCGGTGGAGGTGGGACAATCGGCGCGACGGGGTGCGCCGCCCGTGTTACGTCTGGCTCTGCGCTTCGACCTCGCGCAGCGCAGCCTGGTCGAGCAGCGTAATCTGTCCGCGACCGGTCAGCAGCCAGCCGCGTTCGCGCCACTGGCCCAGATGGCGGGCGACTGTCTGCCGGGCCACGCCGGTGCGGCGGGCGACCTCTTCCTGTGACAGGATAATGTACCCTTTGTTTGGCCCCTGCCGGTCGGCCTCATCCAGTTCCAGCAGGACGCGCGCCACACGCGCTGGGGCGTCGAGGAAAGCCAGCGCGCCCTCCCGCTCGTGCGCGGTGCGCAGGCGCTCGGCCGTGACCTCCAGCAGCCGCCGCAGCAGACGCGGCTCGGCGTCGAGCACGGCCATGAACGCGCGTCCCGACAGTTCCAGCGCCTCGCTGGCCTCATGGGCTAGCGCCCCGGCCGAACGCTGCCGGTTGGTCAGTTGGGAAAGCTCGCCGAAGCAGTCGCCCGGGCCGAGTTCGCTGATGATCAGCTCTCGGCCGTCGACGGCGCTCAGCACGACCACGACGCTGCCGGACTTCAGGACGTAGATGCTTTCGGACGGATCGGACTGAAGAAAGAAGTACTTCCCCTTGGGGACGCGGACGAAGCGAGCGGCGTTGGCCAGTTGCAGCAGGCTGGTCTCCTGGAGGCCGGCGAAGAGCGCCGACGACTGGAGAAAGGCGAATTGCGCCTGACGGGTGGCATGTAATGGCTGCATGGGGCATTCCTATCGAGTCAGTTTCGCCTCGCTGGCGCGCCGATTACGCAACGCCTCCCGGCCGGGCATGGCGGCCGCTGTCACAGCCGCTCCAACTCATCAATCATCCCCGCCAGCACGTCGTAGCCCCCCTGCCAGAAGTCGGCCGAGGTGATGTCGAAGCCCGCTTCCTGCAGGATGACCGCCGGCGCTTCGGAGCCGCCATAGGCCAGCAGCTTCAGGTAGCGCGGGATGAAGCTCTCGCCCTCGCGCCGGTAGGCCTGATAGAGCGATAGCACCAGCAGTTGGCCGAAGCTATAGGCGTAGGTGTAGAAGGGCACGTGGTAAAAGTGGGGGATGGAAATCCACTCCCACTGGAAGTCGTCGCTCAACGCCACGGCGTCGCCGAACTGGGCGCGCAGGTTGTCCATGTAGGCGGCGCAGAGCGCGTCCACGGGCGCGCCCTCGGCCACCAGGCGGTGCGCCTCGCGCTCGAAGAGGCTGAAGCTGGCCTGGCGCTGGACGGTGGCGTAGGCGTCGTCGAGCGCGGCGGCCAGCAGGTCGCGCCGCACGGCCGGGTCGCGCTCGTCGGCCAGCAGCCGGTCGGTCAGCAGCATCTCGGCGAAGACCGAGGCCGTCTCGGCCAGGGGCAGCGACGCGTGGAAGGTCAGGTTGGAATGGTGGGCGGCCGACATGCCGTGGATGGCGTGGCCGAGTTCGTGGGCCAGCGTCGCCACGTCGCGGGCCTGGCCGGTGTAGTTCATGAACACCCAGGGCGTCAGACCGGGCAAAACGGCGTAGCAGAACGCGCCGCCGCGCTTGCCGGCGCGCGGCTCGGTATCAAGATGGTTCTCGGCGGCGACGCGGGCCGCGTACTCGGCCAGTTGGGAGGAGAAGGCCTCGAAGCTGTCCAGCACCGTCTCGAACGCGGGGCCGAACGGGAACTCCTTGGTCGAGGCGGATAGCGGCGCGTAGATATCGTAGCGGCGCAGCTTGTCCATGCCGATCCAGCCCGCTTTCAGGCGGAAGTAGCGCTGGAAGAGGCCGCTGTTGCGGGCGCACACGTCGAGCAGGGTGTCCACCACGGCGTCGGGCAGGTCGTTGGCCAGGTTGCGGGCGGCGATGGGTTGGGTGAAGCCGCGCAGCTTGCCCTCGTCGCGCCAGTCGCGGGCGCGGTGGTTATACATCTGGGCCAGCAGGGTGCTGTTGTCGCTGTAGACGCGGTAAAGCTCCTGGTAGGTGGCCGCGCGCACGTCGGGCGAGGGGTGGCGGTAGTAGGCGGCCAGCTGGTCGCGGGTGAGCGTCTTCGTCTCGCCGTCCAGCTCCAGATTGAAGGTGAAGCGGCTGGTGATCATGTCGTACAGGTTGACCAGCGCGTCAATGCCATTGGCATCCTTGAGATTGATGATCCGCTCTTCCGGCTCGGACAGGGTGTGGGGCCGGAACTTGCGGGCGACTTCGACGAAGTAGCGCAGGTCGCCCGTGGCCGGCAGAAGTCGCGCGGCCGTCCCATCGGGCATCGACTTCAGCCACAGGTTGAAGAACAGCAAGCGGTTGTCGATCTCGGTCAGGGCCACGTCCACCCGGTCGCGCAAGTTCAGCGCGGCCGGGTTCTGCGTCTCGGCCGAGAACCACAGCGCGCCGTAGGCTCCGAGCCGTTGCGCATGGGCCATGATCGCCTCGTAGTCGTGGAGCAGCGCCACGAACGCCTCAGCCGTGATGTCGCCGGTCAGTTCGTCGCGTCGGGCCTCGAAGGCGGCGGTCAGTTGCTCCAGTTCGGCCAGCGCGGCGGCCAGCGACGCCTCGACCGGTTCGGGCAATAGGTCGGTCAGGCTCCAGCGGGTGGGGGATAGGGTGGTTGGGTTCATACGCTCCTCGGATCAGATTCAGGCGATAGAAGGATCGGCCGGCGGGAGGGCCAGCGCCCGCTTCAGAAAGTCCAACGTTCGCTCCCAGGCGAGTTGGGCCGCCGCTTCGTTGTAGGCGTCGGGGCGGTCGTGCTCGAAGAACCAGTGGCCCAGCCCTTCGTAGCGGTGGAATGTCGCCGGCCGGCCGGCCGACACGAGCGCCGACTCCAGCCACTCGACCGCTTCCGCCGGCTCGTAGGGGTCGTTCTCAGCGTAGTGCCCCAGGAAGGTCGCCCGCGCCCGCTCGAAGTCGGCGCCGCCTGAGCCGTAGAACAGAACCACCGCGCGCACCCGATCAGGGTCGGCGCTCGCCAGCTGGAGCGCGTAGTAGGCCCCGAACGAGAAGCCCACCACGCCCAACCCCTGTTCGCGGGGATGGGCGCGTTCCCAGAGGGTGTCGACCGCGGCGGCGACGTCGCTTATGACGCCGTCAATCTTTTCCTGGCTGCTCTCTGTCTGGCCGACCAGCGCCTCGGC
>NZ_JAYRVJ010000001.1:0-1898 GCF_041918635.1 Promineifilum sp. (SeqCode) | reverse complement strand
TTCACCACGGCCAGCGGCCCCAGCTTTTGTTCGGCCACCAACATTAGCGGCAACAGCGTCATCGTCACCGCCGCCCACTGCGTCTTCGACAGCACCAATAACGTCTGGTACACCAACGTCGTCTTCACGCCGGCCTTCCGCGGCACGAGCGGGCCGTATGGAACTTTTGCGGCGCAGAACTGCTGGATTCTGAACAACTACATCAACCTGACGGGCAGCTACGCCGTCAACACCTGGGGGCCGCACGACGTGGCTGTGTGCCGGATGAACAAGAACTCGGCCGGGAAGACGCTGGCCCAGGCGGTCGGCTGGCTCGGCCGGACGTGGAACAACCCCTACCTCGTCCACGTTCACAACAACGGCTACCCCCTGTATGACTACAACAACAACCTTCTGCCCAACGCCGGCAAATACCTGCACTCGTGCATCGGCGAGACGTTCCAACAGACGGCGGAACTGCTGGGGGTCGGCTGCAACCGCGGGCCGGGCATCAGCGGCGGGTCGTGGGTCGTGGGGCTGGCGCCGTTCGTCGCCACCGGCTGGGTGAACAGCGTCAACTCCGGCCTCTTCTTCGGCACGCAGAACCTCTACGGGGCGCGCTTCAACAGCAACAATATTGTGCCGCTGTGCAATGTGGCGGGCTGCTAAGAAGAAACCACGGATTTAACGAGTAAAGAGGCTCACGCCAAGCGCGCCAAGGAAGCCAAGAACGCTAAGAAGAATGATTCCTTAGCGTTCTTGGCTTCCTTGGCGCGCTTGGCGTGAGCTTCTTAAATCTGCCCAATTTGGGGACTGTTCCTCTTCTACACGATGTAGGGCGAACTGGCCCCCGTCTTCCCCATCCCCGCCGGGTCGAGCATCACGTTGACGCACGCCGGCCGGCCGCTGGCGAAGGCCCGCTCCAGCGCCGGCACGATGCTGTCCGGCTCCTCCACCAGTTCGCCGTGGCCGCCTAGCGCCTCCACGACGCGGTCGTAGCGCGTGGGGGCCAGTGAGGTGGCGATGGCCCGCTCCGCGCCAACCATCTGCACTTGCGGCCCGCGAATCTGTCCCCAGCCGGCGTCGTTGCCGACGATGGCGACGATGGGCAGGCCGAAGCGCACGGCCGTGTCGAACTCGAAGCCGTTCAGCCCGAAGGAGCCGTCGCCGCTCAGGATGAGCACCTTGCGCCCCGGATAGAGGCGTTGCGCGGCGATGGCGAAGGGCGCGCCCACGCCCAGGCAGCCCAACGGGCCTGGGTCGAGCCACTGGCCGGGTCGGGTGACGGTCAGCACCTTGGCGCAGGCGCTGACGATGTCGCCGCCGTCGCCGATAAGGAGGGTTTCCTCGTCGATGAAGCGGTTGACCTCGGCCGCGAAGCGAAAGTGGTTGACCGGCGCGTCGTCCAGCCGCTCCCAGGTGGCCTGCTTCTCGTTGCGCGCCCGCTCCCACTCGGCCACCTGAGCCAGCCAGCTATCGAAGCGCACGCCCTGCAACCCCTCGGCCAGCGCCTCCAGCACCAGCCGCGAATCGGCCACCACGGCCACCTCGGCCCGGCGGTTGTGGTTCAACTCGGCGGCGTCGTTCTCCACCTGGATGAGCTTGCTCTCCGGGTTCCAATCGTCGCGGCCGTACTTGAGGCGGAAGTCGAGCGGCGTGCCGATGAGCAGCACCACGTCGGCGGCGCGCAACGCCTTGCCGCGCACGGCCTTGAAGCAGTGGGGGTGATCCATCGGCAGCACGCCGCGCCCCGCGCCGTTGGTGAAGACGGGCACGGCTGTCTGGTCGGTCAGTTCGCGCAGGGCGTCGCCCGCGCCGTCCCAATAGACCTGTGTGCCGGCGATGATCAGCGGGCGCTGAGCGGCGCGCAGCAGGTCGAACATGGCCTGGACGGCGCTGATTGGCGGTGGAACCGGTTC